>NZ_JBNNLZ010000005.1:0-208424 GCF_050272295.1 Lysinibacillus sp. NPDC048646 | reverse complement strand
ACCATCAACTAGTACTCACTTCTGAATTTTATTTATTCCAAAAGGAAGAACGTCTAAATTTTTCTTCATTTTTAGATAGCAAAAATTTAATAACGACTTTGCTCATCTTTCTTAAAATTTAAAGTTATGCCCCAGCCTCTTTAAGATTAAATGTCTAGTGAAATGGTATCTACACTATATTGCCAAACAACTACTTTTATTTCATGCATGATTAACTTTATTAAATTAACAATTAGTTAATAGCTTTTTTTCTTGAAGGGTGCACTCTTTATTGATCGCCCCTTGTTTCAGCTTCCCATTTGGCTATTTCCTTTCTTACTCGGGGTGCTACCTCTGTTCCTAACAGCTCAATAGCTCTCATCACTTCAGCATGTGGCATGGAGCTTAACGGTACATACATCATAAAGCGTGTAATGCCAACATTTTTACGAAGGTGAATAATCTTCTGAGCAACAGTCTCTGGATCACCAACATATAGAGCACCGTCGAAGCTGCGAGCGGCATCGAAACTAGAGCGGTCATAATGCCTCCAGCCTCGCTCCTTGCCAAGTTTATTCATGCCTGCTTGAGTAGAAGGGAAAAATGTCTCTGCTGCTAGTTCAGTATTGTCTGCAACAAATCCTATCGAATGCGACCCAACCTTTAGTTTTGATACATCATGACCAGCGTGCGCTGCGGCATTTTTATAAAGTTGTACTAGCGGTTCAAACTGCATAGGGTTGCCACCAATAATGGCCAGCATCAGTGGTAACCCTAGCAAACCAGCACGAATCGCAGATTGCTGATTGCCTCCGCTACCAACCCATATTGGTAAAGGGTTCTGAACGGGCCGTGGATATATGCCTAAATTATTAATAGCTGGTCGATGTCGGCCATCCCAGGTTACTTTTTCAGATTCTCGTATTTTGAGCAGCAATTCCAAATGTTCATCAAACAATTCATCATAGTCATTTAAATCATAGCCAAACAATGGAAAAGACTCGATAAAAGAACCCCGGCCCGCCATAATCTCTGCACGCCCATTTGAAATGCCATCGAGCATAGCAAAATCCTGAAAAACCCGTACTGGATCAGCTGAAGAAAGCACCGTCACAGCACTAGTCAGCCGAATATTTTTGGTCATAGATGCAGCAGCAGCCAGCACAATTGCTGGAGAAGATGCTGCATAATCCTCCCTGTGATGCTCCCCTACACCAAACACATCAAGTCCCACCTGATCGGCAAGAACAATTTCTTCCACAACTTCACGTAATCGTTGTGCGTGACTGATCACTTCACCAGTCTTAACATCCGGTTTTGTTTCTACAAACGAAGTAATACCTATCTCCACAAATTATCTCTCCTTTTCCCATAAGCTTTCTCCGTAATCAGTTTTGCAAGCAAATAGGTTTTAATTTCATATATCTTTATTTCGAATTATTTTTATTCCTTCTAGTACCTGTATCGTGCGGATTCATTATGTAGAACTTGACAATGATAGGACACAGGCTTATTTTATTGCGAGAGAAGTACGACAGGTCATCGCCCAAAATAGAAGAGCTAAAGCACTAACAGAGGCACCGAGTATGCATACGCCTTCCCAGCCAAAGTGTGCATATAATTGGGTCGATGCAATTGAACCGCTAGCACTACCGATAGAATAGAACACCATGTACCCAGCAGTAAGACGACTACGCGCTTCCGTACGCAATGGAAGGATCATCGCTTGATTAGTGACATGTACGGCCTGCACTGCCAAATCAAGCAGAATAATACCTATAACTAATGCGAATAACGAATGCTCTGTAGAGCTAATGAACAACCATGAAATCAACAATAGCAACAAAGCAATGCCCGTCGTTCTCTGTCCGTAACCTCGATCAGCTAACCTTCCCGCACGTGCAGCAGCTAAAGCTCCCGCTACACCTGCAAGGCCAAACGCTCCAATTGCACTGTGCGAAAGAGATATTGGTGGCGTGCTAAGGGGCAGTACAAGTGAAGTCCACAAAATGTTGAAATCAGCAAAAATCAGCAGAGCCAAAACAGAGCGGATGCGTAACACACGCTCTTGGATAAACAACGTAAAGACTGATTTAAGTAACTGAGAATACGAAAGTGATTTTACCTCGCGTTCAACATTAGGTAACACCCTAAAAAACATACATACTATAAAAAACAGTAGCGCAGCAGAAACAAGATATACGGAACGCCAACCCGCAAGATCTGTTAATATCCCTGCAATAGATCGTGCAAGAAGTATGCCGATTACAATTCCGCTAGTTACAACGCCCACGACACGTCCTCGTTCTGCAGGGGCAGCCATAGTTGCTGCGAACGCCACAAGAGTCTGAGTCACAACCGCAAGCAGTCCCACCAAAGCCATACCTGCGAAAAGTATAGAAGTATTAGATGAAGTTCCAACTATAACCAAAACAATAATGGATAATAACATCTGACCGATGATCAAACGGCGCTGATTCAGTAAATCACCAAGTGGTACTAGCAGCAGTAATCCCAGACCATAAAAGATTTGTGTAATGGTTATAACAATACCAATGATGGAATGGTCAATACCAAACTCACTTGAAAGTTGATCGAGTAGCGGCTGTGCGAAGTAGATATTCGCAACTGACATACCACATGCAACTGCAAACAATACTGTCACATAGCGAGACATAGAAGAACCATGAGCTGAATCAGTTGTGATAAATGCACCTACTGGCGAGTTCATTTTTATCTCGGCATCGCTTGTTACTTTTTCTTTAACCCCCTTCATTTTGTACACACCTTCTCTCAAAATTTAAAAACAAAGAAAAATATCATACCGATTGGTACGATATTAAGCCAAATAAATATACCTTATAAAACCTATTTCTGTCAAATAGGATTTTAGGTGAAGCATTTAATGCCATAATGTAGTTATCTTTTGTTAGGTTAAGCTCAAACATAATTGACAACATGAATGATTAAATATAAAATTATATTATACTGTTTGGTACGTAAATGTATTCAATTTTATTTAGTCGGAACAATTGAATGAATGATAAATAATCAAGAATAATGCGAGGTATTGATGATGGGACGAAACCGCGAATTTGACGAAGAAAAAGCATTAGATGCAGCTATGCAACTATTTTGGGAGAAGGGATATGAGGCAACATCATTAAGTGATTTAACCTCTAGAATGGGTATTCAACGCCCCAGTGTATACTCAGCCTTTGGAGGTAAAAAAGAATTGTTCGAAGCAGCGCTACGTAAATACACGATGGCCCGTGCTTCTGAAATTCGAACGAAACTCCAAAACATTCCATCTGCAAAACAAGCATTCCGTACTTTTTTTGAAGATTTGGTTACTGAGGAATACACAGAAGGTTTCAGCCGAGGATGTTTTTCCATTAATACAATGGTCGAACTTGCGCCTCATGATGAGAAATTCGAAATTCTTACAAGAGAACATCAAATGTACTTATCAGTCATATTTCAAGAGACCATTGAACGAGGTATACAATCGGGGGAACTTGAGCAAGGGATAAATGCGAAGGCTTTATCTCAGGCTTTGCTCGTATCATTAATTGGTCTAACCGTCATAATGAAATCTCGTCCTGAGCGGTCATTTGTTGATAATTCTGTGGAAGTGATGCTTGCATTGCTAAAGTAAATAACAGGAATCTGCTCGATTTCCACGGGTAAGCCGCAGACGTCTCGCAGATTCTTTTCTATATAGTACACCGCTTTATTTAATGAGCAGATTCATTAGAATTTGTTCACCAATACGTCCAGTTTTTCGTATTCCTGTATCAACAAATCCAACTTTTTTATATAAATGTTGAGCTGGAATGTTTTTTTCATTTACAACCAGAATGACTTCATTATAACTAGGGAAAAATTCTTTCATAAAATGAGGTAAAGCAAGCATGCCCTCCTTGGCAAACCCCATACCTTGATGTTTATGATCTACAGTTAACGCTGTTAAAAGTAGTGCGTTTGGATTGTTTGAGTAGTCTTTTACTCTCTTTGTGGTATGTAAAAGAAAGAATCCGACTGCTTGTTCTTGGTGAGTAATGACGATACGATATTGCCCATCTGTTGTATTGATAATTTCTTTTGGGAGTGCTGAAAATTGTATTTGCTCTAGAGGTAGATCAAAGTTTTCTAAATCATTGAGAAATTTTTCATCAAAGTGCTCTAATTGAACCGAACTTATCTTATTCATGTACATCCCGCCTTTTCAATAGTATGAATTTTCATCATAGCATAAAATAGAACGTTTGTACTCCTTTTTGAGATTTAGCTAGCTTATTTACCAGGTAATATCTGCTGAAATGTATTGGTGAAATAAAATTATAAAGTTATCCCCCTTTCGACGAGATCATCGAAAGGGGGATAACGTTTTATTCATCCTTCTTATGAATTAAAAATAGAAGAAATTACTTTTGGCTTTTTCTTCATATACAAGAAAATAAGTAAGCTGGTAATGCCTTCAGCAACAGGGAATGTCCACCAAATTGCCTGTGCACCAAGTAGTTTTGGCAATAATATGAGGGCAGGTATAAATAATATAATACTGCGAAGTAACATGATAGTTGTTGCGAGACGAATTTTTTCAATGGATTGGAAAAATTCCGCAAAAACCATATTTATACCTAAAAATATATATCCAATCGCGAAATGAGCAAAGCCAAGTGCGGCCATATTGCGAATGTCAATTGTACTGTCGCCGAATAAAGCCATTAGCTGTGAAGGGAATAACGTAGCAATAATGGTAGTGATTAATCCTAAAATAAGTGCGGTCGTAATACCAATTTTTAGAAGGACTGTTAATCTCTTTATTAATCTGGCGCCATGATGATAACTGACGAGCGGTTGTAGTGCCATGCCAATGCCAAGGAATACAGTTAAAAGAACGGTATGAATATAGTTGACCATTGCATAGGCAGTAACGCCATTTGCACCTAAATAGTGTAAAAATGTTACGTTGTACAAAATAATCATGACAGCCATTGAAGCTTCCACTATAAAGCTTGGTAGGCCAATGGCAAATATTTTCTTTAAATCTGACCAATTAAAAAACTTAGATACAAATTTTAGCTCAGATCCATTCTGGAAGAAATGTAGGCACAGTACAGACATCCCTAAAATCGTAGATATCGCAGTCGCTAATGCACAGCCAGTTACACCGTAATTTAATACGAAAATAAAAATATAGTTTAAAAGTATATTCAAAATAGACGTCGTAATTAAACCCATCATTGCAAGCTTTGGATTGCCATCATTTCGAATAAAAATACTTAATAAGTTTTCAATTGTATAAAAAACACCAAATAACAAAATAACATGCAAGTAATCTTGTACATAAGGATAGGTAACATCGCTTGCGCCAAATATATAGGCAATATCTTTTAAGTTGAATAAAAGTAATGTAATCAATGTTACGACTACTGTCAACATCGTCAAAAAAGATAATGTGAAAAGCTGATGTGCACGTTTTTTATTACCCTCACCAAGAGAGATGGAGTACATGGTGGCACCACCCATACCAATCCACAAAGAAATAGATAATAGAATGGAGAAAATCGGCACTGCGATATTTACTCCTGCAAGTGCTGTTGGTCCAACACCATGACTAACAAAAATACCGTCCACTAAAATATTGACGGACATCAATAACATACCAATCATAGCTGGAAATAAGTATGATAAAAACAACGGCCTTAGAGGTCTTGTTTCAATAGAATTAATTGTTGTCATGATTGTGTACCTCCTTTACCATCACCTTTTCACCTTGTTCATCTAGTTCACCGTTGAAAACGAATCCGAATTTTTTATAAAGTTGAATGGCAACATTATTATGGTCGTAGACACTTAAATATAATTTTCGGCAATGGTAATCCCTTACTAAAAAATGTATAAGCTGCTGTAAAAAATACTTTCCCAATCCTTGATGTTGATAGTGTTCATCAATAAAATATCGGTCCAGCCAAACCCGCTGCGTCTCATCCTCGTGCGGAAAAACGCCATACATAGCAAATCCAACAGCAATGTCATCCTTATACAGTCCAACAGGGATATAACGTCGGTCGTTTTCAGCCTCAGTTAAGCATTGCAATGTCGTTTCAATAAAATCCTGCTGATAGTCGGCAATGCGTAATGCTAAAATTTCTTCCTTGTTTAAAGAAGTGATGTCACGTATTTCCGTGAACATAATGTCAAAACCTTTCTAATTTTATTGTGATTAGCTACAATTTAAGGTATATAGTAACTATATAGTCAAGAGAGGAAACTTAATATGCTTAATAAAAATGTGAAATTTTTTACAACAGGTGAATTCGCTAAGCTTTGTAAAGTGAATAAACAAACGCTGATTTACTACGATCAAATAGGATTATTATCACCAATCATGAAAGATAATAAAGATTATCGCTATTATTCAATTGCACAATATGATTTTTTTAGTGTTATTGAATTATTAAAGGCGGTCGGCATGTCCCTAAAGGAAATTCAGGCCTATATGGCAGATAAATCGCCCGAGAATTTTTTAGAATTGATGCGTCAGCAAAAGGGAATTGTTGCGAAAAAGCGCCGAGAGCTTGAAATGATTGAAAATATTATTGATGTGAAAATTGATTCAACAGAAGAAGCTCTACATCTTGATTTTGATAGCATTACAATCGAACATTTCCCTGAAGATACATTATATTTAAGTAAAAATATTGAGGACTCCACAGAAGAACAGTTTGTGAAGGCAGTCTCTGATTTTATCGATGAATTAGATCGCTCACAGTTGGATACAGGCTATCCAATTGGCGGTATTACGAAAAGAGAGCAAGTGTTAGCTGGTAACTATGATAATTATTGTTTTCTATATATGGAGCAGCCCAATCCACGTGAGGGCCACCCATACTTTAAAGCGATTGCAGGAGATTTTATTATTGGCTACCATGTGGGGCCATCTACTACACTTGGTGAAACATACGAGCGATTATTTAACGTCATGCATGAAAAGGACTACGAGTTAGGGCAGTACGTTTATGAGGAATATATTTATGACGCGGTAATTAAAAATCGTGAGGAGGAGTATGTGACAAAAATTATGATGGAACTTGTAAAAGATAAAAGTAGCGGACTGTAGGTAGAGGTAATTATTGAAGTAACATCCAGAGAATTTTGTGGAATCCCTAAGAGAAAGGTTGCTGACAAGTAAGTTCATCAGCAACCTTTTTTTAATGTTTGGTTAAGTTAATTTCAGAATAATTGTTCTGAATTTCTTCTAATATATTTTTATTTGTGCCCTTTCAATTTTTATCAAAGAAGCCCAGAGCCATTTCATTGATCAATGTATGAATTACCTTCACGTCTGTGCCGGATTCATTAATAATGGGCGAAACAGCAGCTAAATCTGTAAAGCTACCATGATTTTTTTTGGTATTTGTCAAACAACTATTTTATTATGCAATACAACTTAATTAACTACGGTAAAGGAGATTGTATGGTAAAAGCGCTAGAAAAAGATTGTTACTAATTTAAAGTTATTGCATTATTAGCTATAATAGTTGTTACATTACATGGGGAGGAGAATATACATGAATAAAGTAGATGAAACACGCAATCTTATTATTCAAACTTCCTTAGCCTTATTTAATAAAAAGGGTTATAGTCAAACTTCTATACAAGATATTATGACAGCCACTGGACTTCCTAAAGGTGCTATATATAGAAGATTTGAAAACAAGAACGATATTGCAATTGCTTCATTTGAATATGCGGGCAGCCTTATTTGGCAGTATTATTTTGAAGCAACGAAATATATGGTTACGGCGACCGATAAATTAATAGCGATGTTTCATATCTACCAAGATGCTGTTAATAACCCACCAATCGAAGGGGGTTGCCCTCTACTTAATACGGCAATCGAATCCGATTTTGGTTTTCCAGAGCTTCATGAAAAAGCCTCAGAAGCTTACAATCGAACTGTGTTTTTTATACAAGGCATAATTGATGAGGGAATTCACACTAAGGAATTTCGGCAAGAGATGGATTCGTATTCTTTAGCATCTTTTTTATTTTCGACTATAGAGGGTGCAGTGATGGCAAGCCGTCTATCTTTAAAAAATGAACATATGAACCATAGTGTTGAACAAGTGAAAATACTTTTACAGCATTATACAGAAAAGAACCAGAGTTAAATTCTTGGTTCTTTTTTTGTATAGAAATATGTGGAGTTATCCTATATAATGCTAGTTAAGGACCGAACCGTCCGGTCTTATTTTATCTAAGGGGTGAAACTTTCATTCTCTATAAATAATGAAGTTAAAAGGAGAGGTTAATATGAAGGTCGTAATTATGCTTTACGATGGAATCACAGCGTTAGATGCAATTGGTCCGTATGAAGTATTTGCAACAGTAGAGGGCATGCAAGTACAGTTTGTCGCTAAAAATAAAGGATTAATAAAATTAGATTCTAAAATGGGATACTTACATGCAGATTTAAGTTTTTCTGAAGTACCATCAGCCGATATTCTGGTCGTTCCTGGTTGTCGCCCACCTAATTTTAAAGTGCCAATGAATGACGAAGAAACATTGCATTGGATTCAGCAAATTCATGAAACGACTAAGTGGACGACTTCCGTGTGTAATGGTTCTCTAATTCTGAGTGCCGCAGGTTTGCTAAAAGGAGCGAAGGCAACCAGTCATTGGGGCTCCTTTGACATTCTAAGCTCTCTTGGTACCATGCCAACTGAAGAAAGGGTAGTTCGCCAAGGTAAAATCGTTACGGCAGCGGGTGTCTCTTCTGGTATCGACATGGCTCTTCAGCTAGTAGCATGGGAATGTGGAGAAGATATTAGTAAATTAGTCCAACTGTTATTGGAATATGATCCTATGCCTCCGTTTGATGTGGGTTCGCCAAAGAAAGCTCCGGCTCCAATGGTAGAGCAATTAAAAGTGATGCTTGAAGAACTTGCGAAACAAGAACCTGAGATTTAACACATACGATGAGATAAAGGAGGCGATTTAGTTATCGTCTCCTTTTCTATTTTAACTTTCTGACAGGTCATGAATAGTGTGAGTGAATACTATAACTATTACAAAGAACATATTATCTAGATTATCGGTAGTTAGTGAAAATTAGGTGAAAGGATAGTCATAGAAATCCGAAATACTTAATAGCTTTATAATTTATTAAAGTATTGCTGAGGAGAGATAAGATTGAGAAATTTTACTATATTTGCTTCCAAGAACGACATTGATGATATTGAAAATAAGATATCAGATGTTTTTGCGAAAGGCTTCGAAATTAAGAGAGATGACAATGAATATTTTATCAAATTCAAAACGCTATTTAAAAAATATAAATTTACGATAAGGGTCATTTCTGAAGAGACGGACCCAAGTTACTTCGATAAAAATATACCTGGAATGATGGGATATTATAATGACATTCCTTTTGAGGATGAGAACCTCAAAGGATTGGTATTAACACAAATATCCGATTTAAATACGGTGGTTGCCATCGAAATGGACAAAGATATGAATGAGGAACAGATGCAGTTATTTACGAGGCTGCTATCGCAAATAGGAGGAATTGGCTTTTTACCAGATGGTACTTTATTAGATCAAGAAGGTCTTGTTATTGTTTATCCAAATGGGGAATCTGGGTCTGCTAATTTTAGACCACATGGTTGTACAAGAAAAGTAATGGGGCAGGAGGTACCATCCGAAGAGGGGGAACTAAGAAAGAACAAGACAGAGGCTTATTTAAATGAAAATGGGATATCCTTTAATCATTCCTTACCTCAGCTCGTGGCTATAGAGCAATGTCAGTTTAAAACGCATGAAGACATAGCCAGAAGAGCTGTCGCTTTGTTAATTGTCATTCAATACGCTTGTGATGTAGTGCAAGGTGACAACATCCATGAATCCAAAGATTTTTTCATTAATATGCTGCAGAGATATGGCGTGAGAGAATTCTTGACTGATAATGAAAGCAATTTTCTACAAGCTGAAGAACCAAGTAGACAAGGGGCGGTCAATATTTCTTGGCAATATGAAGCTTACTGGGTACTTGTTTGGGCCCTAGGTCTTGTGAATACGCTGGAATTTCCTGATGATGTATGCGACTGTGCTTATGCAATTAAAGTCGTTTCTAACCACGAAACATTTGAACAGTTCTACCTCCATACTACGATGCGTAGCACAGAAGAAATACTGGATGAGGCCGATAAAATTTATAGACTGCACTGGGCATGCGTAGATAGTCGAATAAAAGGGCAAGACTGTCCTGCCGGTATGAACGAAAGTATTGTCATGGAAAGACGCAGAGGATTGTTCTGGATGATAGGCCATCGAAATGAAGGCTGGGATAATATTTCGATGGATACTTAGAAGATGATAACGAGATGCAGGCTAAGGATCTTTTCCTTAGCCTGCTTTTTTCAATAGAGATAGAAATGGAGTGATGGATAGAATGGTCGAACTGACGGATAAAATAGCGAAACTAACCGATACGATTCTCAAATCCTTCTACTTTACATAATTTGGAATACTCGCCTTGTCAATTAGAAGAATTCCATCATATTGATCGCGTGGCACAAGACTTTCCTGCATAATTCCCCAACTATATGATAAACGTGGTTCAAACATCCATGAATTTCCTCGTTCATTTTGACGGTTTCGTAAGTCTATGAAGGTGTAAGGTTTATTTGTTGATGAAAGAATATCTTCGACTGATCCTTTTGCTGGTGGCAAGACATTCATAGGTTTACGCATATTGTTTGCCGTTTCTCCACCAGCCATATAAAGACCAAGCACATAGCTATATTTCTTGTAGATATCTGGTAGGCGTTCACCCATTAATTTTACCGGATAAGGAGAACCCATAACTTCTGATTGGGCTTTACGAATATGGTCATTATGAGCCCAAACAATAAATTTTTCTGTCGGGTAAATTTCTGTGGACAACCAAAGCAAGTTTTCTAGCATTGCTTGATCTCGCCATTCCATCGTTTTCAAAAATGATTCAGGGTTATTTTGTTCGATTTCAATGTTGGATTGAATTGTAAGTTCTACATATTCGCTTGCTAAATCGATACGATCAGCTAGAGTTCTCTCCATAAGTTTTACAATATGAGGTTCGTTCAGATATGCTAACTTTAATTCTGCTTCCTTGAGCTTCACTTGTGATTTTACCTGCGTATATACATCGATGATACTTGGCTTTACCTTTCTATAACCTTGTAAATCCTTGCTAGAGCTCCATTCAGCTAACTGCTCTTCTACGTCACTGAACTGTTTAGCTAACTCACTATTTTTTAACCAGTCACCGTTTGTATATGGACCTTGTTGCTGAATATCAAATCCTGCTAGAGCTAATGGCTGATCGGTTTGCTGAGTTGTCTTAGCATATTCAAACAACGGTAGTGTTTCCTTTGTCCACCAAACGCCAAAAATAGCATCCTTCATCGTTTGTTGTGCGGCTTGCTTGTCAATCTGTCCTTGGGCATTCATGACATTGCCCATACCACTTTCAAATGCAAGAACGTTGTAACCCATTTCTTGATGTAAAAATTGGATGATGCGCGTTTTGGCAAGGTTAAATTCAGCTACTCCATGCGAGCTCTCACCTAGAAAGACAATGCGTTTATCGTGTAATAATGGCTTTAATATATCTAAATCATCAAAGTGACTAGATGGAATCTGCTGTTTTTCAAGTTTTTCAGGTTGAATGGACGTTAAACTATAGGCATGGTCATTCACCCAACTTTTCCATTCTTGTAGTGTTTCATTTGATGTACGCGCTTGCTTAACCTCTACATACTTATTTTCCACTGTCTTTTGCTCTGTAATGGCAGGGACAGCTGCTGAGGCATTGGCTACATTGGTGAAGACTAGTAAACTAGTAAAGGCTACACTTAATGAAAGCAACACCATTTGTTTCTTGCTTTTTTGCTTATACGACTTAATCAAAATTCATCGGCCCCTCTCTCTTGATGAGTCCAATTATAATGAATGAAGTTTAAAATCGTGGTGAAATTTGTTTAAATTTAGTTTAAATTCCTTATTTTTCTTAATAGAGCGGACAAAAAAACACCTCGAGATGTGTAAGTGAAAAATTTATACATATTTCGGAAGGTGTGTTTGTCTTATTTGTAATGGTATGTGCCTGCACGTGGATTGTTACGCTGTATTTGGTTAAACCAAGCTTGATCTTTTTTCTCTTGATTTAAAGTACTAACGATGGATGATGAACAGTTAACACAGATTTTTGCTTGTGTAATTTTTCCACATCGCTCACATGGTGCGCCGATATTAGGGAATATCGACTTTTTTAATTTACCTGCTTTTACCCATTTATAAATCAAATCAGATGAAACGCCTGTTAATTCAACAACTTCATCGTTTGTTAAAGTGCGATTATTTTTTCTTAGTAAAAAATGATGTAATTCCGAAAAAATATCTTCTTCTCTCGCATCAATTTTTTTGCCAAACAGCTGCATTTTGTTTCCTCCTCGATTACATCATTTGATGATTTCCCCTATATTTTCATTTACGTTAATTGTTTGCTCATCATATTTATAATTTTCCCAACGATTACGAGCAAATTTTCGATATTTGTTGGATATACTGCGGTCTGAAATTAAGCGAGAGAATCCTTTTTTTGCTTCTGCCATATCACCGATTCGTAGGCTCAGTTCAGCATGTAAGAATTGGATACGTTCCTCGCCCTCTTGGTTGGAAGCAAAAGACTTACTGTAAAAGTCTCTAGCTGCAAAAAGATAGCGCATTTCAGATTCATGTTCATTTTTTAATCGGTAAAGCCAAGCTATTTTTAACGCAAAATTTGCCATTAAAAGAGGCTCTTCCATCGATGCCCTCGATACGAGGTATGCTAATTTATAGCTACTAATTGCGTCATCTATAGTTCTTTCCTGACAAATGTTCATCGGTTTTTGCAGCTCTTTAATGTACAACTCATCGATTAACAACATGAAAGGACCGTAAGTTCTTGTCATGGACTTATGGTAGGCATATCCACAATGTGGACAAACCGCTACTTCATAAAACAATGGATTCAATCCTTCATAAATGGGCATGAAGTCTGTTTGTTCCTCAACTATTTTGTAGCGATTTGGACGCACCTTATATGTAGTAAAATGTTTTTTGCAAAATTTACACTCTACATTACTTTCATAGTAATAAATGTTAAAAGCCATGGGATTCAACTCCTTTGTAACGAATTCATTGTTATTTCTTTTGTTCTATTTATAGAATGTATATGCTCGTTCAATAGATTTATTTAACTAACTCTTATTTTAACAATTCTATGTTTATTGGTATACTCCTTTAGGATTATTAAAATTATATTGGTTAATATTTATGTTGTTTTTATGTAAGTAAGAATTTTTCTGAAGTGTACTTGTAATAGCATTTATCGGCGTGTTTGACATAAAGTTAAATTGTTTATGATAGTTTGCAAAATTCTGAAAGGACTTATTTACAAAGCTATTTTTTTTGCATAGGCGTAAAACATTTTTTGAGTTTTATTATTGTTGTTTATAGGTCGGATTAACTATTTAAGGGCTGCGTTAAAAATCCAACTAATTTTTAAACTAATTATGGCTATCAAGGCAGTTTGGTTTAAAAAATCATGCGTCGTTGTTCTACATAAGTTAAACGTACAATGTATCGTAATAAATGCTCTATATAACAGTGAGATAATGGGAGGAGCTAATAATGGATTGTAAAATTGTATTCTTTGATGTTGATGGAACGCTCATTAATTATGAGGATGGAAGTATCGTAAACGGTACTAAGACAGCTCTACAGATATTGAAAAGCAAAGGCATTCGTTTAGTGGCCGCTACTGGAAGACCACTATCAATGTGTCAGGAATTAATAGCTTTAGGTATAGATACCTTTATCACAGCTAATGGTGCATATGTGAAGCACCAAAATCATGTAATTCATAAAATACCTCTTGCACAAGATATTGTGCAAACAGTAAAAGAGTATGCGGATGCGAATAATGAAAGTCTTACTTTTTTTACAGAACAATTATCGATGAATGGCGTACATAATCCCGCAACTTTAAAAGCAATGAATGAAACTTTATCTTTATTTGACTATCCAACATTCAATGAAGATATTTTAAATCAAGAGGTCTACTTAATGTGTTTATATGTGGATGAACAAATGGAGAAAAAGTACAAGATACAATTTCCAAATTTAAAATTTGAAAGATGGCATCCCAATATCGTAAATGTCTTACAAGAGGATGTTTCAAAATCAATTGCTGTTAAAGCTGTGTTAAATTACTTCCAGTTAGATTCTCATGAAGCCATTGCTTTTGGTGATGGAGACAATGATATTGATATGTTAGAGCAAGTTGGATATGGGATTGCGATGGCAAATGGTAGCAAAGCATTAAAAAGTAGTGCTGACTTTGTAACGAAGAAATCCAATGAGGGCGGCATTGATTATGCACTGCGTAAACTGTGCCTAATCTAAATGGAGTGGCTATTTAGTGCCTCTGTACGTAAATTAAGTAGGTCTGTTCCAAGGTGACAATAAGTGACCTTAGAACAGACCTTTTATGATTCATCTTCTCATCTTCAAGGCGATATTCGCCAATTGGAATTAGCACCATGCTAAGGCTGGTTGCTGAGACTTCATAGGGCCAATCCCTCCGTCTCTCGTGATAAGAAATAATAAGTATAGAATTTTCAGAAATAAATAATGTAAATACTTTAACATATGCAATCATAGTTTACAAGTTCGATAGGGATACATGAGTATTGACGTAAAGTGGTTTTCTATGCGTCTTCTAATCACCAATTTAAAATCAACGTTAGTCTGCAACAACCACTTTCAGTAAATAGTATTCGAATATTGTCGGGTGAATATTTTGTTTCGAATTTAATGGTGATGCCTGTTGAAGCAATTAATGTATCAACTTCAGTTTTATTTGAAAGTTGCGCGGCGTTCATGAGGTCATGTGCAAATTGCTCTGATCCATCGATTTTATCCGTGAGTAATTGAGCTTGCTGCATAATAGTCTGAATCCGTTTTGCTGATGACTTCAACTTATGTGTGTCTACAGGTGGGAAGGGGCTGGTGTTTGTTGGGTTCGTCGGCATTGCCAGATATCCAAGGAATGGGCTAGATGGAGAATGGTTGGACATTATCCAAGGGGGATAATGATTTGAATAGACAAAATACGGATAAGGGTTATAATACAACGGAATTCCTCCTATCCAATAGCTGATATCCTATCTTATGAAAGAGAATGATGTTAGGTGTTAAAGGTAGTAGTTCTTCTTGAACGTAAAAAATATGTATCAAAGGAAGCCCTCAAATTACTTTAAAAGCTTCCCTTCGAATTCATTATCCGAGTACATGTAAGACATCTTCTATTTTTTTGCTATGGGAAAGTACTCCGTAATTCATCCACGTTAAAAAGTCCACTTCATAGACACAATGGCTTTTCACAGCTGAAAGGGCAAGCCATATTGGCGAGGTTAAAATATTTCGTTCCTCTCCTTCGAAAGTAGAGTGTTGTTTATCGAATGTTATGAACAGATGTTGGGCATCTAGTTTACTAAGTTGATCGTTCGTCAATATACATCTTCTTGTGTAGTGAGGCACATTCCAGACAAGAGGATGTGGCATCAAACCTAAATCTCGATATAAAATGGGCCCTGTGTAGCCGCATTCTGGGCCTGCATAAAGGCTAATGCCTTGTGCAGAGATACGAAGAAATGCAACGGTTTGGCCATAAACAGATTTGCTCAAGATTGTTCTGGCATCATGGACCTTGTGCTCATATTGCCTAATGACATCTTTCATGATGGCGGTTCGGCCTGTTAGATCTGCAATTTTATATAGTGTTGAACGCCAGTCCTCACCAGGGTGCGAGAGATGACAAATTGGCGCTAACTGATTTAATTGGTGGCAAGTGTCCCAACGCTCTACACCAGCATTTAACATAATTAAATTTGGCTTATATTTTAAAAGTTGCTCCATGTGACCATCTGCTACATCAAAATCCGGTACTTCTTGTAAGCCCAGGTATTCTTGTTTGCCCCATTTCGCATGGCTAAATTGGGCAATGGGTGTAATGCCTAATGCAACTAAAAAATCTTCTAAAAAAGGAGCGAAAACGCGGATATTGTTGCTGTGACTTTTACGATATTGTCCTGGAGAGACACCGACATGTTCTTTAAAGCGACGGTTAAAATAATATTCATTATTAAATCCAACAGTTTGACTGATTTCAAATATCCGATCATTAGTTGTGCTAAGTAATTGTTTTGCACGGTCAATACGAATATTGTTTAAATAGTGAAGTGGAATGTGGCCAGTGATTTCTTTAAAGATACGAGAATAGTTCCACCGAGGAACGTCTGCAATATGTGATAATTGTTCGACAGTCCAATCCTTTTCATAGTGTTCGTTGATATAGTCAATTGAATATTCAACAGATTGGCGATCATTTTTTTTGTGCAATTTAGGTAGATTCTGTTGAAGAATGAATAACATAAATTCTTGAAATCGAACATGCTGCTCAAATATCGAAAGTTCATCAATCATTAAGCGGTTGCGATAAATAATCTCTAGCTGATTGTTACATTGTGAAACGGGAAGGCAACGTAGTTCACCTATAATTGAAAAGATTTCATGCACTTTGGGTTGCTTTGAATCACCCAAACTTATAGCTGTAAACGACAATTGATAAAAACTAAAACACTCACTTTCAACGCTAATTTCAATCATGTTATTTGGAGAGATAATGACACACTTACCTTCAGCAAGTTTTATAGTTTCCCCTGCAGCAACTAGTTTTCCCCTACCATTCATAATAATGAATAGCCTATAATCATCGTTTTTATGTATCTGCCATTGCCTTTCTGAGGATGCAAAATACAATATTTCTTGTAATACGTACATAAACGGTTGGTTCCCCATTGCATCCTTCATCCTTTCTATATATTTATGAAAACAACAGAAAGAAAGCCCTTAGAGAGCTTTCTTTTTACCAGACGATTCAATTATTTAACAAACCATTTTTCAAGATCATCATATTTCAATAAGTTTGCTGTAATAGCTCCGGTTTGCCAATATGTTCTATTTGCGATATACACATGATCATTTTTTACTGCGGGTACCGATTTCCATAGCGTGCTATCAAGCCATTGAACAGCCTCTTGATTTTCCTTCGATTCCCATGTTCCATCAGAAGGGAAAATTATTATATGATCCGCATCCAAATTGGGAATAGCCTCTTCAGATAAAACTTCTTGGAATTCCTTCATATCACGCACTAAAGGATGTGGTGTTAAACCTGCTTCTTTGTAAACATTCCCTATGAATCGATTCTCAATGCCAAATAAAGCTAAAGTTTTATCTCCAACGTTTAAGCGTAAAACGGCTACTGTTTCTTCACCTACAGATGCATCTAATTCAGTTCTTAACGAAGTCACTCGCTCTTCATACTGTTTAACAACCTCATTCGCTTTTTCTGGTACGTTTAAAACATCTGCAATTGTTTTTACAATTTCTCGAGGATTTTGGAGAATTTCTTCTTTTAAACGATAAGTTGGTGCAATTTTTGAGTACTTTTCATATTTCGCTGAATCGACTGCTCCGTCCACAATGATTAAATCTGGCTTAGCTTCCAAAAGAGCCTCAATACTTCCTGTCACATCGAACTTAGGTACATCTAAATTTAAATACTCTTGTATACCCCATGTAGGATGATACCACTGGATGACTGGCTTTATATCAAGAGCGCTTAAATAATCTTCTAAGTATACGGCTGCGACTCTCTGTGGGTGGGCAGGGATTTCGACTTTACCAAACTCATCCTCTACGATTCTAGTTTCTACTGCTGATGTATTTTCTTTCGACTCAACTTTTTGTTCGTTAGAACTACATGCTCCTAAAATGAACGTCAGCACCAATAAAAGTGCTAACGAAAAAAATGGTCCTCTACGCATAGCTATTCACTCCTATAGTTTTAGTACAGATACACTGTGAAAATATTTGTAATTTATAATGATAATCATTCTCGTTTGATTCAAATAAATTATAGGACACATTATTAAAACAAACAATACACATTCTCTAGATGTTTCTTATACAAACTTGAGAGTTGTAGTGAAGAGGTAGGAGCAACTGCAAATCTTATTTTTTATTTTTGTCTAAGAGTAGCCAAGTTAATGAAACGAAAGCAGCTAGCAGAACCATTAAGAATCCGTACATGGGTGTTTGAGTTAAAGAGTGATGGTCAATAATTAACCCACCTAGGTAAGATCCGAGGAAAATGCCTATATTAAATGCAGAAATATTTAACGCTGAAGCCATTGTAATAGCTGAAGGTACATATTTTTCTGATAGCTGTACGGCATATAGTTGTAAGCCGGGTACGTTCATAAACATAAACAGTCCCATTAACAGGACCATGATTAAGCCAATAATATGTGATTGTAAGAAGAAATGAATACCCAGTAGGGATAAAGCAAGACCGATAAAGATTATGAAAATGGCTCGCAATGGGTCGTTATTTGCAAAATGTCCACCCAATGTATTACCAATAGCCACGCAGATACCAAAGACGACTAAAATAATGACAATAGCGTGAGGCGAGTAGCCCATGTATTGTTCTAAAATAGGCGATACATACGTGTATACTACAAAAACACCACCATAACCAATTGCTGTAATGAATAGAATTAAGAGCATACGTAAGTTGCCTAGTACTTTGCCAATATCACGTATTGAGACAGGTTCACCTTTTGATAAATTACTTGGCACAAGTAAAGCATTACTAATTAAGCCGATTAAGCCGATTACGACAATGAAAACGAAAGACATTCGCCAGTCTGTCACTTGACCGATGAAAGTTCCTAATGGAACACCTGTCACAGTTGCTAATGTTAGGCCAGTAAACATAAATGCAATGGCACTGGCCCGTTTATTTGGCTCTACAACTTCAGCCGCTATGACAGAGGCGATGGACATAAATACACCATGTGCCAGAGCTGAAATAATACGCCCAATTAGTAATATTGAGAACGTAGGTGCTAGAGCAGCCAGTAAATTACCAGCAATAAAAAGTACCATGACAAGCAATAGTACATTTTTTCGACTGAGTCCAGAAGTTAAAGCCGTTAAAAGGGGTGCGCCAATTGTTACACCTAATGCATATATTGAAACCGTTAAGCCTGCAGTACTTAACGATATACCCAAGTCATTTGTAATGAGGGGTAGAAGCCCCACACTGATAAATTCTGTTGAACCTATACCAAACGCACTGATTGCTAGTGCAAGAAGCGTTAGTTTAGCATTCAGAGCTGTTTTTGTTGTCATAATATTGCTTACTCCTTTGATTTTTTTTATAGTGTGTAGTAATATTCAATGGTATCAAAAAGTTGTGTAGTGTACTTTTAGTTACTTTTGTATATTACAGGAGGTTACTATGAAAAAAGTTTATAATATTGGTGTTGAAGCCACTCTTGAAGTAATCGGTGGAAAATGGAAACCTGTTATTTTGTGTCATCTCATTCACCATGGCAACATTCGTACGAATGAATTTCGTCGGTTAATTCCAGGGATTTCCCAAAAAATGTTGACGAGTCAATTACGTGAATTAGAGCAGTCGGGATTAATTAATCGTAAGGTGTTCAATCAAGTACCGCCAAAGGTTGAATATTCATTAACACCCTATGGACAAGAAATGGATCCTGTGCTGAACTTACTGTGCACGTGGGGTGAAAAACACATTGAGCTATTAATTAATAACGGTGAAGACGTTCTGTTAATGCAACGCGATGAAGATATTGCAGTTAAGCAAACTTCTTAAAAAATAGCAAAAGAAGCTTTCTAGGATAATAGAATCTGCCAGCTCTCTGCGGGTAAATTGCAGGAGTCTCGCAGATTCTTTTTCAACTTACGGTAGCAGTCACTTTGGTTGTCCTACCGTTACAGCCATATTGACCCTTTAATTACATGACAAAATCAAATTGTTCTGGGTCTGGGCCGACGCGTTTATCTAAATTCATGGTATGAATGTATGCCATTTCTTCATCAGTTAAACTGAAGTCAAAGATGTCGGCATTTTGAATCATACGCTCTCTACGTGCTGATTTTGGAATGGTTACGATACCATTTTGGATATCCCAGCGTAAAATAACTTGTGCATTTGATTTCCCATATTTTTCTGCTATTTTTGAGATCGTCTCATCCTCAAGAAGTCCTCCTTGCATTAATGGAGCCCAAGCTTCCAGTTGAATTTTGTGCTCCATGCAAAATGAACGTAGCTCTATTTGTTGTAATCGTGGATGGAATTCTACTTGGTTTATGGCAGGTGTGATGCGAGCTATTTTTAATAAATCTTGTAAATGTGATACATTGAAATTACATACACCGATTGCATTAATTTTTCCTTCTTCGTATAAATCCTCTAGTGCTTTCCAAGCTTCCGTATATTTATCATTACCCGGCCAGTGAATGAGATAGAGATCTAAGTAATCTAATCCTAATTTTTGTAAGCTCTCTTCGTATGCTGCGATTGTCTCGTCATAGCCTAAGCCGTCATTCCATACTTTTGATGTAATGAATAGATCCTCACGTTTTAAACCAGTAGATGCTAATGCTTGTTGTATACCCTCACCAACTCCTACTTCATTGCCATAAATAGCTGCGGTATCAATGCTGCGGTAACCAACCTCAATTGCATTTTTTACGATTTCCACGGTAGCGTCGTTTGCTACTTGGAATACACCTAATCCCATACCTGGCATTGCTAAGCCGTTTTGTAATGTGATTGTATCTTGTAAATTATTTATCATGGTCAGTCCTCCATTGTGGATTGTTCTTTGTTGCTTTTTTATTATGCTTTTGTCGATGTATAAAAAAAAGTACGCACTTTTTGGTTTCATAGAAACGCGGAGGTTCCTATTGCGTGATACCAAGGGTCCGTATGGGAAAAATTTTAATAGCAAGTACTTTCAAACTGACAAAGCTAGGTAAAATAAAGAAGACGACACAAAAATAAGTGTCGTTCTTTCAGTTTTAATATACAATAAATGTAAGTTTGAATCGGTCTTCATAATAAAATGGGGTTGGTGTTAGAGGAATGGTCATTACAAAAGACTTAGCAAATTATTTAGAAATGGCAGATCATTCTTCCATAAAGATAAGAAAAATAACTGAAAGTGAATTTAATAGCTGTGGGAAGATTTATGCGGAAGGCTTTGATATGCCTGCCTTTTTAGCAGCCAATGTCGCTCAAAATAATAAAGTATTACATGATAAGCCAGGTTGGTCGTTTTATATTGCTTCGCTGAATAATGAGGATGTTGGCATTGGTTCTTTATTTGTAAAGGATGGGACGGCTATTTTAGCTGCATCTGCTGTAAAACCAAGTGCACGGAATCAAGGCGTCCATCAAGCATTAATCAAATTTCGTATCCATGCAGCTATCAAGCAAAATTGTGACTTAATGATCGGTCAAGCAAAATTTGCTTCTATAAGTCAAAATAATATGGAGCGTTGTGGATTGGAGATGGCTTACACCAAAAGTATATGGACAGAAGCAAATTAAATAAATAATTTAGCTGGAACTGTAAAGATAAAGGGGATTTGGGAGTAGAAGTAGAATTAAGTAAGGACACTGTAGAAAAGGGGATTACGAGATGAACCGTTTAAATTTAATAACTTTAGGTGTTAAAGATATGGTAGAGTCACTAACGTTTTATCGGGATGGACTTGGATTTGAAGTGTTTGTATATGGAGATGAATCAAGTCCAGATGTAATTTTCTTTAATAATGCAGGAACAAAGATTTCACTGTTTCAAATTGATCGCTTGGTAAAAGATATTAACGAAGAAAATCCACCACAAATTGGTGATAGCTTTTCAGGAATTACCCTTGCTTATAACGGTAAATCCAGAGAAGAAGTCGATGAAGTATTTGTGTTGGCTGAAAAAGCAGGTGCAAAAATCGTCAAGAAGCCAGAAGTAGTATTTTGGGGTGGCTATAGTGGCTATTTCCAAGATCCTAACGGTTTTTATTGGGAAGCGGCCTATGGAGATAGCTGGGAATTTGATGAAAGTGATATGTTGATAATTAGCGAGAATTAAAATATTTCGGGCGTGTTTTGAAAATTTTTTTCAAAACATGCCCTTTTAAATTTCAGATAGATTGGAAGGATGATATTTTTTCCTAAAGAGCAGCTTTATATTGTATTGAAATGTAGGATTATGATTTGAGTTAGTATTTTTGTAAATGTATAATACAAATTATGGATTTTAAAAGATGCATTTATTCCTAATTAGCCTAGGTCATAGATTTGGAGGATAAAAATTGTTTCGTATATTGTACATAGAAGATGAAAAAGAGATAGGACAGTGGGTGTCAAAGGATTTATCGGAAAGAGGATATGAGGTAACATGGCTGGAGTCTGGTGAAGGGGTTGAGAAGTTCATAGGATTTGTCGATGTTGTTATTTTGGATGTGATGCTACCTGGATTAGATGGGTTTTCTATCGGGAAAAGAATCAAGAGGGAAAATAGTGAATTACCCATTTTAATGCTTTCCGCACGCACTGCGGTAGAGGACAAAATCGAGGGGCTAAACTTCGCAGATGATTATTTAACAAAACCATTCCATCCGGATGAACTAGTAGCGCGTGTGGAGGTTTTACTAAGGCGATATCAAAAGAATGATGATGTATTAGAGCTTCAGCACCTAAAAATACATACCAAAGAGATGCGAGTTATAAATAGTAATGACAATGAGGAAATCCAATTAACAGGCAAGCAATTTTATTTATTTCAATATTTTATTCGCCATTTAAATCAAATACTAACAAAGGAACAGCTTTATGAAGGGGTTTGGGGAGAAGCTTACATAGAAGGTGATAAAACTTTGATGGTGCATGTCCGATATTTACGAGAAAAAATAGAGCTGAATCCAGCTAAGCCGATGATTATTGAAACGATTCGTGGTATTGGTTATAGGGTAAAACTATGAAATTTTTCCGATCATTATTAGCGAAATATATGCTTATTATTTTATTAGCAATGTCTATTGTTCAAATAGCGTACTTTGTCCTTGCTTTATTTATAATGGGGGTTGCTAAAACAGAGGAAGGTATTAATAAAACTCGATACGGCGAAGACTCCAATAAAAATGTAATTGAGGAAAAATGGCATGCTGAAGCAAATAAAATAAAAGCTATTGAACTTGAAGTAGTCGAACAACTTTTCGAAAACTGGAGGGGAAAGTATCCTGAAGCCTCCATGTTTTGGGTCGGCGAAGATGGGACATTATTAAAAGAGGTTAATGTTAAAGAGCAAATACCCTCAGAATGGACACCAGCATATACGACTAAGTTTATAAAGGAACGATATGACGGAGATCCCTTTACAGTCATTGCATTTCTTGGAGAAGATGAAACGAATGGCTTTATTGTTTTAGAAATTCCTAGATTAGTATTGAATCCACCACTGAAGAATGTTTATCAGCAATATGGCACCTTTTTATTTTTAGGTGTTATTTGTATCATCATATTTTTTGTTAGTATCTCTTTTTTATTTTTTAGGGGGATTCGAAAACGCTTATTAAAGCTACAGGATGCGATGGAAATACGCGATGTAGATGGGTTACCTATTGAGATGCATGTGAAAAAGAAGGACGAGATTGGGCAACTCGAGCAAAGCTTTAATCGCATGGTGTGTGAGCTTAGGGAAAGTAAAAACCGTGAGCAAAAGGAAGAACAATTGCGGAGGGAATTGATCGCTAATCTATCTCATGATTTACGCACCCCTTTAACAAAAGTACGGGCGCAAACCTATTCCATTAGTAAAGAGAAATTATCAGATGAAGGAAAACACGCTATTAAAGCTCTAGAAACATCGATTGTTAATATTGATGGATTAATCGAAAATTTAATGTCGTATACGTTACTAATGGCTAGTAAATATAAATTTGAACCAAAGGAAATCAATGTTATTCGATTTGTACGAGAGCAGATGACTACGTGGTATCTTGTTTTTGAAAAGGAAGGCTTTGAAATAGATGTAGAGTTAAATTCATTTGAGGAAAATAAATGGTTAGTTGATCCGCTTTGGTTAGGGCGTATATTCGATAATTTCTTCCAAAATGTGTTGCGCCATGCGAGCAGTGGGCAATATATTGGCGTAAAAACAGAGTCGACAGAGCACCATGATGCATTCGTCATTTCGGATTGCGGAAAAGGAATGAACAATGAATCCAATGCAAAAGGTGCAGGCATTGGTTTATCAATAGTTGACATTATGGTTAAAGGGATGGACCTCGATTGGGAGATTGAATCAAGTGAATCAGGCACAATTATAAAAATTAAAAAACGTAAGAATCTGTCCAAATGATTTCGGACAGATTCTTTTTTGTTCTTTACCAAAGTAGGGGATGACATTTGGCTACAAGGCTTGTTGATTGGAGTGGAGGCTGGGTGACTCCTGGGGGATTACAATAAAGGAACGAAGGCTAAAAACGTCACGTCCTGTGACAATTTATCTGCGCGAAAGCGAAGCGACAGCAGCACACGCCTTCGTGACCAACATCCTGTAGTTGACGCTTCGCTTTCGCTACATAAAACATCTGTTGCCCCGAAGCGGCTCATCAGACGCCCCCTGGGAAAGCGCCCAGCTGGAACGGAAATCAACCCCGAGTTACTGTGATGAACCTCTTTTTTAAACAAAATTTAAACTTTGCCCTTACCTGCTTTTAAACTTCGTCTCCTATGCTTAATAAAGAGGTGAGGGAAATGGAATATATCGTACAAACAGAAAACTTATCAAAACGATTTGGTAAAGAGCTGGCTGTAGCGGGCATAGATTTGAAAATCCGTAAAGGGGAAATATACGGATTTCTAGGACCAAATGGCGCAGGGAAAACAACGACAATTCGTATGCTTTTAGGATTGATGAAACCGACATCAGGCACCATTAAAATTTTTCAAAAGGATGTAACAAAGGAACGAATCGAAATATTATCGAAAATTGGCTCGTTGGTTGAAAACCCATCCTATTATCCACATTTAACGGCCTATGAAAATTTAGAAGCATTAAGAAAAATTTTAGGTGTGCCAAAATTGCGCATTGATGAAGTGTTAGCAATTGTTCGTTTAACAGAGGCAGCCAATAAAAAAGTAAAAGGATTTTCGCTTGGCATGAAGCAGCGTCTTGGCATCGCCGCTTCTCTGTTACACAATCCAGAGTTATTAATTTTAGATGAACCAACAAATGGACTTGACCCATCTGGGATTATTGAAATTCGAAATTTAATTAAACGACTACCTTCAGAATATGGGATGACGGTTGTTATTTCGAGTCATTTGCTATCAGAGATTGATCAAATGGCGACGACAGTTGGTATTGTTTCGAAAGGAAAAATGATTTTTCAGGATTCAATTGAAGCAATGCGTATGCATGCACAGCCAAAAGTTTTGTTTAAAGTGAGTAAGAGTGAGCAAGCGTGGCGTTCGTTAGTGGCAAACGGCATAAAGGCAGAATGCAAAGAAGGGCAAATTGTACTGGATGAATGTTCCGATGAAAAAGTAGCGCAAATCGTTCATATCCTCGTGCAAGAGGGCTTTTCGGTTTATCGCGTGGAAGAAGAAAAACAATCATTGGAGGATATATTCCTTCAAATGACAACGGGAGTGCAAGCTATATGATGGGCAAACTGTTGACTGCTGATTTTTTGAAAATTAAACGAAAAGGATTATGGTTTTTAACAGCGTTAGGCCCTTTAGGTGTAGTGGCGCTACAAACGGTCAATTACGGTATAAGAAAAGACTATTTGTTACAACAAAGTGAGGATGATTGGGGATATTATTTAGGAAATGTGCATTCTTTTACACCACTTGCGCTTATCTTAGGGATTGCCATATTAACTTCCTTTATGGCGAGTATTGAAAATGAAACAAATGCATGGAAGCAATTAATTGTTTTACCTGTATCTAAATTGACAGTGTATTTATCAAAATTTACAGTGCTAACAATATTATTATTTGTATCTTCCTCGCTATTAATGGTTTTTGCACTTGCTCATGGAATGTTTTTAGATCTGGGAGAGAACATTCCTTATATGGAGCTAGTCAAGTCTAGTTATTATCCATTTTTAGCGTCATTACCAGTATTGGCATTACAGCTTTGGATTGCGACTGTTAGTCAAAATCAAGCCATTCCAATTACTGCTGGGGTCTTTGGTGTGATATTTGCTTTTTCAGCATATAAATTGCCAGATTGGATGATTTGGAAGTGGCCATCATTAATGAATGAATGGGATGAGCCAATCATCAATGTTGCGCTTGGTATAGGTGTAGGGGTTCTATTATATATCGTTGGAATGATCGATTTCACGAGAAGGGATGTGAAATAATGCGCGCTATACTTTACTCTGAATGGTACAAATTAAGAAAGTCTAAAATGATACCAATTATTTTTGCGGGACCGATGATTGGCTTATTTATAGGATTAGCGGTCAATTTCGATGATGATTTTGGTGTGAATAAATGGTATATTGCCTTACTTTCAATGAATTTAACATATGCACTATTATTTCTCCCACTTATTTCAGGTGTCTTTGCAAGCCTCATTTGTAGATATGAGCATCAAGCTGGAGGATGGAAACAACTTTTAGCATTGCCTGTCACAAGGGGAAAAGTATTTGCTGCAAAGTATGTCTTAATCATGCTGCTTGTCATGGTGATGCAATTATTATTTTTAAGTTCTATATTCGCGGTAGGTGTTGTAAAAGGTTATACAGATCCTTTCCCAATGGAAATTGTTTTGAAAAGCATCTTTGGAGGATGGGTGGCTACATTGCCATTAGTTGCTTTGCAATTGTGGATGTCTGTGATGTTTAAGAGCTTTGCTGCGCCATTTGCTGTGAATGTAATTTTTACCTTGCCATCCATATTAGTCGTGAACTCTGAACGATTTGCCCCTTACTATCCATGGGTTCAACCCTTTGAAATGATGCATGTTGGAAACCCTGAGGATATATTTTTTGTACCATGGGATCAATTATTAACGGTTGTAGGTGGTAGTTTTGTATTATTTTTTATTGGGGGATATTTATATTTTCAACGAAAAGCAGTTTAACTTTTTCATATTGTAGAGGAGATTAAAATGGTATTTTCTAAAAAGAGTTTTTTATTCGTTACAGCTATTTTTCTATCGGTTATTTTAGTGGGATGTGGAACTGGTAAAGCAATTAAGGATGCTTCACAATATGCTACTGCAATTGAAGATATTGAAATTCCGGATGGTGTAAAAGTAATTGGATTTGGTGAAGCGACTCATGGAAACATTGAATTTCAGACATTAAAGAAAGATGTATTTCAAGCATTAATTGACAATGAAAATGTCCATGTCTTTGTTTTAGAAGGCGATTTTGGTGGTGCACAGCAAATCAATCAGTTTATTTTGAATGGTACTGGAACAGCGGAAGAGGCTGTTAAGGCTCTTGATTATGGCATATATCAAACTGAACAAATGATTGAATTTGTTCAGTGGATGCAGGACTATAACAAGACGGCGGATGAAAAAGATAAAGTATATTTTTACGGTAATGATATGCAACGTTATGACTATAGCAAGCAGGGCGTTTTACATTATTATAAAGTGGTTAACAAAGATAGCGCAAAAAAATATGCCACACAGTTGGCACACGTTTCTAATGAGACAATGCGAGTGTTAACAAACAGTCAATTGAATGAACTAAATGACATCATTGACTCTATTATTACAGATTTACAGTCAAATAAGGCATCCTATATCAACCAATCATCTAATGATGATTTTACCTTTGCCTTACAATACGCCCAAATCATGAAGCAGCGTACACAATTGTTTTTGCACGATAGTGATTATATGGATTTGCGGGATGAATATTTAGCAAACAATTTGCAGTGGATTGTTGAATATGAAGCGGGTCGAGGCCATGATAAAGTTCTTATGTCGGCACATAATGGACACATCGAGAAAACATCCGCATCAATGGCAGGTTACAAATCAATGGGGCAGTACTTAAATGAATTATACGAAGAAGCTTATTTTGCCATTGGTACGGACTTTGGTAGCAATACGTTTCAGGCACAAAATGCAGGATCAGGTGAGCGTAAAAACTATACACTAGAGCATCATAATGAATTAGTGGACGCATTTAGTGAGGTAAAGGACAATATTTACTACGTAGATTTTAAAAAAGCTAGTGAATCGGCTGCGTTATCGGATATTTTTACGAAAGAGCAAAGAATGGGCAATATAGGTGATGATTTCCGCCCTTGGTATAAGTTATCGAAGATGCTTTATACAATTAAAATGACACCAGCAGAAGCATACGATGGCATTATAATTGTGAAAGAAGCTACAGCAACAACAGTTATGGAAGAATAACGAATTAGCACCAACTTAGCCAGCGCTAGGTCGTATTTTTAAGCAAGAAAAGGGCCTTTAAATCTAGACTTTAGCGAATAATAAATGGAGGAGATAAAAAGGTTATCTTTGGATTTTGTTTTGTGGTGAAGTATTGATTGCCTCTAATTTGTTAAAGATAACAACAGAGGAGGTGGGATACGATGGCACAAGAGATTTTATGTGAAGTCAATAACTGCACGTATTGGGACTCTGGAAATAAATGTACTGCAGAAGCTATTTATGTAGTTAGTCAAAAAGGTCAACAAGCTTCCAATAGTGAGGATACGGATTGTAAAACATTTAAACCTGAAACGCATTAAATGAATGAGGCTGGGACAAAAGAGAAAAAGTGTTAGATTGACTGATGTCGATCTAACACTTTTTTGCTGTAAGCGTTGATGTCCGCTACGGCGGACTCTTTCCGGAGTCGCCTTCGCTACCATCAACTAGTGCACGTCTATAAATGAGTGAGGTGATACCGTAAAGCCCGATTGGTTCAACTAACAATCCGTGGGATGAAGGAAACCCCACGGATTGGAGTTTCACTTTATTGATGTAAATTCACTTTATCATTCTGGAATAACAAGTAATGAGCATTCTTCACTTTTTCCTCTACATAGTCTAACGAATAATGCCCAACAGAATCTGTTAAATCACCAATTGCACGGGATAAATTATCGACCACAGGAATTAACGTATCAATCCGTGTCGATTCTTTCTCTGCATTCATCTCATCCATGATTTCATAAGCAAGATGTTGAATTCTTCGAAGGCGCATTTTTTCTTTTTGCATGATATCCTCCTTATACACCATTTATTCCCGCATTAACGGTCAGTAATTTATCTGTTCCGAAAGCGAAGCGCCAGGTACAAGACGCCCGCCTAAAGTTGAAAAATGAGACCGAGTTAACGAGGAGGTCGATCAACTGACCGTAAAAGCCCGATTGGTTCAACTAGCAATCCATGGGGGATGAAGAAATCCTCCACGGATTGAAGTTTCACTTTATACTGTCTAAACATATGCCCAACAATAGGCGTTCATGAATCAATAATTTTACGCAAATCCCTCCTAATTTATAGAAAAATGGAGAGAAAATCGCTCTTAACTATAATAGTTATTCATGTTAGTAAGAGCGATAGCTATTTCCTTAATACCCTTGTCAATTTTTTGTTCTTCCACATTCGAAACATTTAGTTTTAAAATTCGTTCACGGTAAAATCCTTCTAAATAATTGCGATCAATGCTGTCTAAAAAGATATGCTGTTGTGTTAATTGTTGAATCAGTAAGTTCATATTGACTTGCCTTGGTAAAACGATATGACTATGCATACAAATATCCGTTGTAGTTAAATACATAGGTAAATGTTTTTTTAGGGAGTGCTGTAGCGTAGTGGCACGCTTCATGTAATCCTCAGATACTTTTATTTGATAGCGATCAAACATGCCACTTTTTAAATATAGTTCCAAGGCAGCCTGTGAAATCATAGAGCTATCAATATCGGTGGTATTTTTATATTGCTGAAAAGTGTTAATTAATGCATGAGGCAACACCGCTAGACCAATGCGTAGACCAGGAAACATAATTTTAGAAAAGCTTTTTAAGTAAATCACTCGGTCCTCGAGATCCTCCGTAAATAAGGGGTCCATTTTCGAATTTTGTTCAAAATCTGCCAAATAATCATCCTCAACGATATAAACATCGTATTTATTAGCTAGTTTGCGTATACTGTATTTTTCCTTTTTGTTATAAGAAGAACCTAATGGATTATGCAGGCGCGGCATGGTATAAAAAAATTTAATCGTATTGGTACTAAAGAGTTGTTCTAACTCGTCTAAGTTAATGCCCTCAGCTGTTCGCTTAATACCTACAACTGGCAATCTGTAGGTTTTCAAATAATCCATATATAGATGATAACTCGGCTGTTCTACTAAAATGGTTGTGCGTTGATTTGGAAATGGCATAATACTGAGCAGGGATAGCGATTGCTGGACACCTGAAGTAATGAAGATATTGTCTTCATGTGTGAATATTTGATACGTTTCTAACAATTTTTTAGCCTCGACAATTAATGATGGTAAGCCTTTGGGCGTTCCATATCGAAATAAGTCCGTTTGATAGGTATCAATGGCTTTGTTCATACAGTGTTGAAAATCTTTGTAAGGAAATGCATGCCAAGTTGGTGATGAAGTCGCGAAATCTATAAAATCATTTGCTGGTGGTAAATGTGGAAGTTGATGATCTACAACAAAATAGCCGCTTTTAGGGATTGCATAGATCAAATGTTGAGTTTCGAGTTTATTTAAAGCTGTTAGCACGGTACTTTTACTACAAGAAAATTGAAGAGATAGATTTCGGATAGAGGGCAGCTTTGCGCCAGCCTGTAAGGTACCGGTCTGTATTTGTTGCACTAATTGATTGTAGATAAAGTCATATTTGAGCATGTTCAGCCTCCTTACGCATCTGTATCGGTACAGATGTGTTTTTTTGATATCGTGTAATTCTAAATTTTTAACTATGATAGCTTTACCGGTCGGAAAGAATAGAGAAGGAGTCAATCATATGGAAGAAAAAAGAATGGCCTATATGGCAGCAATTATTTATTCATTTATTATTGGACTTTCGTTTATGTTCGTCAAAATGACATTAACTGTCGCAAGTCCAATGGATACACTTGCACATCGTTTTACGATTGCAATGATGGGTGTGACCGTTTTAGTACTTGTTAAACGAGAAAAATTAAAAATCAATAAAAATGATTTATTGCAAATTTTACCCTTAGCGTTATTATATCCAATCGCTTTTTTCACTTTCCAGGTGTTTGGCTTGGCTCGTGTATCCACCTCAGAGGCGGGTGTTATTCATGCAACTGTTCCTATTTTTACATTAGTCCTTGCCCGTATTTTATTGAAGGAAAAAGCTACACGTGGACAGTTTGTCTTTATTAGTTTATCGGTACTTGGCGTGATCTTCATGCTCTTTATGAATGGCTTGAGCGCTAATACAGCGAATATTATCGGTAGCTGCTTCATATTACTGTCTGCGATAGCTACATCGTTATATAACATTTTTGCTAGAAAGTTAACACAACAATACTCATTAGTGACATTAACATAAGTCATGACATTATGTGGATTTCTTGTGTTTAACGGCATAGCAGTCGGTAATCATGTAGTAAACGGTACGATCAATCAGTTCTTTCGACCCTTTGCGCATGTTGACTTTGTGCTAGCTATTTTATATTTAGGTATTTTATCGTCACTCGTTACATCTTATCTTTCGAATTATGCTTTATCAAAAATAGAAGCATCAAAAATGAGTGTTTTTAGTAATTTTGCCACACTCATTACGATAGTTGCTGGCGTTATCTTTTTGCAAGAGACATTTCATCTATATCATTTACTTGGCGCTATTGTCATTATTATTGGGGTTGTAGGAACTAATCTTTTGGGAAATGGGAGAAAACGCAATGAGAAAATATAGTTTTTTGCTTATGATAAGCTGCATTTGGGGCTCCCAATTTTTCTTCGTAGCGTCAGTAACGAATAATATAGGAGCCATTACATTATCGGTTTTGAAAGCTATTATTGGAGCTATTTGCTTAAGCATTATTAGTCTGTTTTTAATAAAAGAAAACAATAAAACAACGATAAGACTATATTTTTTCCTTGCCCTTTTTGAAGTTGTATTGCCGTTTATCCTGATTGCACAAGGTCAAAAATACGTTTCGAGCAGTGTTGCTTCAATGCTGATTGCGATGGTACCAATCTTTACACTCGCCTTATTTACATTATTCTTTAAAAAGAAAGCAAAAAAGATAGAAGTCCTTAGTATTTTTTTAGGTTTTTTAGGCATCGTTGTTTTATCATGGCCTGATCAAACAGCACTGAATGTTTCGGGAAATATTCTTGGAAATGTACTACTGCTAATGGCTGCGATAAGCTTTGCCTTATCATTGATATTAATGGAAAGATTAGATGGGGGCTCTCCTGTAATCCATATGAGAAACGTTCTGTGGATAGCTACGATACTATTACTTCCATTGTCATTCATTTTTGAACAACCTTTACAAGTGAATATTAATAGGACACAAATAGTATCGATTGCTATATTAGGCATTTTCCACGCAGGAATCGTCTACTTGCTCTATAATCTTTTAATTAAAGAAGAAGGTGCGCTATTTGCATCCTTTAGTAATTATATTGTTCCGGTAGTTGGTGTACTATTAGGCTATTTTATATTAAATGAATCGTTATCTATGCGACATTTGGTGGGCATATGTATAATTCTATTTGCGCTGCTATTTTCGAATGAACGCATTTTTAAAAAGTCTAATGTAAAAATATAGTTCCCATTCTTCAGTTGATTCGCATGAGGCTGGGACAAAAAGAGAAAAAGTGTTAGATTGACTGATGTCGATCTAACACTTTTTTGCTGTAAGTGTTGATGTCCGCTACGGCGGACGCTTTCCGGGGGCGTGGCCTGAGCCTGTAGTCTCAGGGTCACGCTAATCCCCCAGAAGTCGCCGCCTTCGCAACCATCAACTAGTACTCTCTTCTGAATTATATTTATTCCAAAAGCAAGAACGTCTAAATTTTTCTTCATTTTAGATAGCGAAAATTTAATAAAGCCTTTGCTCCTCTTTCTTAAAATTTAAAGTTATGTACCAGCCTCATGTGGAATTTTTTTAGGATACGCAGACAGCTAGTTGGAGCAGTGACTATTCTATTTTTTCGGTAATGTAATTTTGAAAGTCGTTCCTTTAGTGGGCTCACTGTGAACGGAGATTGTCCCATTATGTGTTTTAACTAGCTTATGGACTATAGCCATGCCTAACCCAGTGCCTTCAGAAGAGGAGTCTGTTGTTGTTCCACGATAATACTGCTGAAAAATATTTTCTACCATGTGCGTGGACATACCCACACCATTATCAACAATGTGGATTTCTACATTCTCGCCTCTATCGGAAAGCTGTGTATAAATGTCTGTGTGTTGAGGATTGTGGATAATGGAATTCATAAGAATGTTTTGTAAAATCCGTTGCAAGTATTTTGCATCAAAATCGACATCTAGTACAGGTATATCCGATTGAAAGTGCAACATATAGTCAGTTGCCTGTGGGTTATTACTAATATTTGCAACAATTCTTTTTATAAATTCAACTAAGTCTTGTTTCTTCTTATCCAAAAGGAACGTACCATCGGCGCTATTGAGCTGAATCACGAGACTTAAATCTTGAATAAGATCTTCCATATGCTGGCCCTTATCTGCTATTTCTTGAATAAAGGAGTGAGTCTCCTCCTTTGACCATTCATACTGCTCATTCAATAGCAATGTGGAATAGCCTGTTATATAGGTTAAAGGTGTTTTTAAATCATGAGAAATGCCTGCAATCCATTCTTGTTTCGCTTGTTCTACTTGTCCTCGTTCTGTTTCAGCAGCCTGTAATTTCATAGATAAGGATTGAAGGTGTTGAAGGACCTCTTGATACAAAAGATAGCGCTTACGGAGTTTTCCTTTTCTCGTATAGATTTTAGGTAAACCTTCAGGCTGCTTAAAGTTCTCTAGCGAGAGCTGATAAATCCAAGCCATGATGAAACCAAGGGGCCCTCCAAAATACCATCCAAATAAAACGATACAGATAATGGTACTAATAACAAAAATCCACCCTACAAGTAAACCTTCAAAATCCTCATTAGCAGTGATGGCGATGATTGGAAGAATACCTTCAAGAATAATGAGAATGCCTAAACCAGTCACCAATATCCACAAAATTATCCCCAGTGCTAGATGCAACGTAAATCGAGTATTTATTCGCATATAAATTCCTCTTTAGGTGGAATAAATTTATAACCGATTCCTCGTAAATTGACAATAATTTGAGGTTTACGTGTATCATCGCCGAGCTTTTTTCGCAACTTTGATATATGGATCGTCACCGTTTTTTCCTCTCCAAATACATCATTTCCCCATACAAATTCATAGAGCTGCGTAGTAGTGTAAATACGATTAGGGTTTTTACAAAAGAAATGCAGTAACTCAAGCTCTTTTGCAGTACATTCGATGTGTTGATTGTTAACTGTTAATGTAGCAGACTCAGGGTTAAAAGCGAAATAGCCATAATCGAATCCAGTGTTATTCTTCAGCTTAGTATCCTCATACATTTTTTGACGTCGAAGGATGACTTTAATTCTTGCAACAACTTCTAAAGGATTAAAAGGTTTTGTAATATAATCATCTCCACCAATACCTAATCCTGTTAGTTTATCGAAATCCGTAGAGCGCGCACTCACAAAAATAATAGGTGTATTCGTATATTTCCGTATTTCCGTACAGAGTTCAAAGCCACTGATATCTGGCAGCATAATATCGAGCAAAATAATATCGTATGTATTGTTTTTTACAAGCTGTAGAGTGTCTTTGCCCGTTGAAGCAGTTTCAATATTTATAAAGTTTTCTTTTCTGAGTGTAATTTCGAGTAATTTTAAAATACCGATTTCGTCATCTACTACTAAGATTTTTGCAGACTCCATGTTCATTATCCCTCATTTCAACCTCATCATATCAAGTTCTTTTCTGTATTTCTTTACTTTAATGAAAATATTACGGTTATTTTCCATTGTGTTTACTTTGATTTTACTTTCGTTTATTAAGCTTAGTGTATCGCAACCAAAAAATAAAGATGGGGTGTAAAGTCAAATGGAAACAGTTATCCACATTCATCAATTAACTAAGGCATTCAAGGGGGTTGAAACGGTTTCAAGTGTCAATATGAACATTAACAGAGGAGAAATTTATGGATTTTTGGGCCCGAATGGTGCAGGGAAAACAACAATTATGAAGATGATATTAAACTTAGTAAAACCTTCTTCGGGTGAAATTAAAGTATTTGACCAACAGGTTCTTCCGACTTCGTATCAATATTTAAAGTATATAGGTAGCATTATCGAGTATCCGGAGTTTTATCAAAGACTGACAGCAAAGGAAAATTTACAACTTCATTGCGACTATATTGGTATTTATGAGAAAGAGGCTGTTAAAGAGGTATTAGAAATTGTTGGCCTTAAGGATGTAGGAAATAAAAAAATATATGAGTTTTCTTTAGGCATGAAGCAAAGATTAGGCATAGCGCGTGCAATTGTGACTAAACCGGAAATTCTTATATTGGATGAGCCAATTAACGGGCTGGATCCTATTGGCATTAAAGATATTCGCGAACTTCTTTTGCTTTTAAAAGAACAGCATGGCATCACGATTTTAATATCAAGTCATATCGTCTCAGAAATTGAATCGATTGCTGACACTATTGGCATTATCGATCATGGGAAATTGTTAAAAGAAGTGAGAATGGAGGAGGTCAGAGCTGAAAATATGGAGTACCTTGAAATTAAGGTAGACAATTTGAAAAAAACGACACAAGTACTGGAGAAGAAATTAGGGATTCAAAAATATGAAGTCGTGGATCAGCATTGCATTCGAATTTTTGCAACAGAGATTTCCCAATCGCAAATTAATAAAGAATTAGTTCTAAATGGCATTGTGGTGAACGGAATTGAGAAACAACAACATAATTTAGAAGAGTACTTTTTAAAGCTTATTAATGGAGGTAATCGAGATGCTTAAGCTTCTGAGACTGGAATGGAAAAAGAATTGCCTATCAAGTTATTTTAAAGGGTTAGCAATGTGTACTATAGGGATTTTTGCTGCTGTTGCACTTATGGCATTAGGTTCTAAAAGTGAAGCTGAGCCAATGTTTCCGGATTATACAGAATTTATGTCGTTAACGAATATTTTAATTCGAATCGTATTTATCATTTTTTCGAGTGTGATTTTATCCCGTTTAGTCATCGATGAATATAAGGGGAATACCATTCAAACACTATTTACCTATCCAGTAAAAAGGAAAAAAATAATTCAAGCCAAATTAACCATTGTTTTTGGATTCTGTTTCTTGAGTATTATTAGTGCTAGTTTGATAATTAATTTGTTCATTTATTTGTTAAATCCAATGATGGGCTTATTCGAAAAACCTGTTGAAATACATGAAATGATCTCTACTGTACCATCCATTTTTATCGGTGCATTTATGATTGCTGGAGTGAGTTTAATGCCCTTGTATTTTGGCATGAGAAAAAAATCAACGGCAACGACAATTACTTCTGCTGTATTCATTGGATTTTTGATTAACGCAACCGTTTCTAATGGGGGAGGCCCTACAAGCTTATTTCAATTTATAGCTGTTCCAATCGTATTTTGCCTATTGGGTCTTATAGTAGGCTACCTTTCTTATTACAAAGTCGACAAAATTGATGTAATTTAAAATATCTATGGGAAATGAGGAGTAAAGTTGAAAAAAGCTATAATTGCTTTTTTATTAATGGGTGTAATTGGGGGAGTCGTATTCAGCCTCAAAGCAGTTGGTGAAAAAATCTATAAAAAAGAACAGTCCTTTGATGGTGATCAAATTGAAGAAGTAGAATTAAATAGTGAGTCTTGGAATATAGAATTAGAAAGTTCAGAATCTGAAAAAATGACAGTTACGGTTGATGGTAAACAACAAAATAGCGAGAATAATCCAGTCTCCATTAACAAGGTAGGAAATAAAATTAAGGTACAACAGCAAGATTCAACAGGTGGGATTTTGGGAAACCTTAGCTTTGGCAAAAAGGGTACAATTCACATTTCTTTACCCAATAATAGAGTGAACATGATTACAGTGAATAATAGCTATGGGGATTTAGAAATCAATAATATAGTAACAAAAGAAATTATTATTGCGAATGATTCTGGCTCTAAAAACATTAAAGGCCTTTCCTCAGATAAAGGTAAAATTACATCAAACGACGGAGAATTGAGTATAATGGACAGTTCATTGAATGATTTGTCAATCGTTTCAACCAATGGTGATAGCTATATTACAAGAGTTACTAGTCCTAAGCTGGAAATTACTTCAACAAGCGGTGAGGTCCTAATGAAGGAGATGAAGGAAGGGGAATCACTATTTGTAGAAACTGGTTCAGGAGATATTACGGTATCTTATAAAGAAGCACCGTCATCATTAGTACTTACTGCTAACAGTGATTCAGCAGATGTAACAATTGATTTAGACGGGTATCGGGAAGAAAAGAATACTGAGAAATCACATGAAGGTAAAATTGGGGACGCCTCGAATAGATTGGAACTAGTTAGCAGGGAAGGTGTAATAAATATCAATTAGTTCTAATACGCCATTAACTAAGAGAAGGAGTCAATGAAATAATATGATAAAGAGAGTTTATATTGTTAGACATTGCGCAGCACAGGGGCAAACGTAATTCATAAACAAGGAGAGGCTGGGACATAACTTTAAATTTTAAAAAAGAGGAGCAAAGGCGTTATTAAATTTTTGCTATCTAAAAATGAAGAAAAATTTAGACGTACTTCCTTTTGGAATAAATAAAATTCAGAAGAGAGTACTAGTTGATGGTTGCGAAGGCGGCGACTCCTGGGGGATTAGCGTGACGCCTGAGACTACAGGCTCAGGCCACGCCCCCGGAAAGCGTCCGCCGTAGCGGACATCAACGCTTACAGCAAAAAAGTGTTAGATCGACATCAGTCAATCTAACGCTTTTTCTCTGTTGTCCCAGCCTCTCCTTGTTTAATTTCATATTTCTGTAAGATCGTTAATATTGAAATTTGACTCGTACAGTTGCACTAATGGTCATTTGACCTTGCTCGATGGGGGTTGAAATTGTCGAATCTGCCATCGCCATGGATTTATATAGCACAGGGCCACTTTCATGTTCCTCAACAATTTCGATTGGCTGAGGATGCAATGGCAAGTGCATGGTTTCGGCAATTGTTTTGGCCTTCATTTGCGCATTATGAAGAGCTAAACTGAGCGCCTGTTGATAATATACATCAGCATTGTCAATTTTAAATTGAATGGACGAGATACGATTTGCACCATTTTGCACGGCTGTATCAATGACCGCTCCAACCTGATTCGTATCCGGTATTTTAACCGTAATGGCATTTGTCACTTCGTAGCCTTTAAATACCTGTTTGCCGTCTACAAAATCATAGATAGGTGCAATATTATAAGCCGCGGTTTGCACATTTTCTCTTGGAATTTTAAGTGCCAAGATGGATTGAAGTACACGATTCATGATACTAGCATTTTCTTGTTGTGCTTCCTGTACATTTTTCCCTTGTGTGCTCACTTCTATTTGAAGCTGGACATAACTTGCACTAGCAAGTACCTTTCCATTTCCGGTCACAGTTATAATACGAGATGCAGGGGGTGAAGGCTGATTGATATTTGCATAATACATCTGAACACCACCTTCCAAATAGTTCATACTATACGCGTTACAGGAAATAACTTATAGTCGATAATTCAGGTTCACTTGGACTGTTTTCTTATTAATTTATCATGTAATTTGGTGAAAAGGAGTAGTGCTAAAATCGTCCCAATAAGGGCTAAAAACATATCCCATTGAGCGTCCCATTTATCACCTTGCATGCCTAAAAAGTCTTTAGAAACTTTCCCTCCCTTTGAAATTTTTGTACTAAGCCATTCAATAATTTCATAGAAAGCGGCAATGGCAAGCATGATACTAATTGTAATCCCTGACAACCAAGCTCCTTTGGTTAACGGCGTTTTATGTAATAATATCTCTCTTACCACAATTGCCATTAACCCCTTAAGGAAATGTCCGAAGCGATCATAGTGATTGCGTTGTAAATGAAATTCTTCCTTTAGCCAGTTAAAAAGTGGGACTTCTGAATACGTATAGTGCCCACCAATGAATGTCAGAATAGATAAAAGAGCGATAATAACATAAGAAAGTGTAGTGAAGCGGAACTTGTTATAAATGGCTGTGACCGTTATTACAGCAATCACACCAGGGCTGACTTCTGCCAACCAATCCAAATAAGAAACAGGTTTGATAATTGACCATATAAAAACTACAGTAACAAGTAATAATAAAGCTAAATGTATCTTCAAATGTTTATTTGTATGCATTATAATCACTTCCTTTGCCTTATAGTATAAGGAAAGAGTGATTAGCTTATTCAGCCGATGTTAAAACACCAGCTGAATAAAGTTCAATTTTTACGCTTTGGCATAATTGAAGGTTCTAGTCGTATCAATTGTTTACCACATTAAATCATTTTTAATAAGGCTTCTACCCCAGTCATTCCTGCAAATATGCCAAGTTGTTCCGCTTCATAGGTAACGGATTCTAGCGGAGCTGTTAATAACTCATCAATTGTTTTAACACCAACAGCTCGACCAGCAACAATTTTACGATCCACTAAACGACTATTTAAAAGACCAACATCTAATGCACCACACATGATGTAGCCTGTATCATTTGAAATTGTCAGTAGTGTTGTTTTTGGTAAATGGACAATCACAGCTGTGAAAAAATGACCTTTAATCATAATAGGTTCAATTGTCACCATTTAAATCACTCCTTTTCTCTATATACATATGGCAATAGACAAAAAGGTGTTCAAGATATTTCAATTTAAAAAAGCACGTAATGACAGTTCGGTATCCAATAGTGAATGTCCAAAACAACTGTAGTTATGTTAGTAGCTTTCTTCACTTTATGTGAGCGTTCACTAATGAAAGTATGTAGAAGATTTGGGGGATTTACGAAAAGGCATAAAAAAAGCTACTCCTGAGAGTAGCCTTGTCAATAAATTACTTTGTATAGGAAAGCATCGCTGTTTGCTTGATTTTTTCTAATGCAATTGTAGCCTCATTTTTAGTACTGTACTCGAACATACGGAAAGTATCTTTTTCAAAAACTGTAATAACCCACATTATAAAGTCCCCTTTGTATCAAATTTTTTGTTCTATAACAACCGGATGATTCACGGTGTTTTTCTTAAATTGTTATATATCAGTTATAGTTCCTATTTTACACCGATTTTTTAAAAAAGAAAGTGCAATGTGATTGTTTTCACAAATCGTTCAAAAATAAGCGCCCGTTTGTGAATATTATATGAAGGTCAGTATATGAACTGCAATTATGTGTTGAAGTGAAAACATTTCTAACTATTTTATAGGTGTAGTTTTTTAGGGGATGTAGGTGAAAACAGCCAGTCATTCTGAAGTATAATTCACTGCATTTCGCAAATAGTAAGTTATCGAAGTTATGTGAAATTGAGCATGGGAGGTGATGCTATAATGCGTAAACACGTATTGATTTTAACGGCTTGTTTTTTACTCATCTCGATATCTTATGCAGGGTTGAAAACCTTTGCTGATAAAGGGCGAAGTTATTATGAAGAGACAGGGGAAGTTGTGTGGGATATTAACACCAAAGATAAGATAGTTGCCCTGACTTTTGACGATGGTCCGCATCCAAAATATACAGCAGGAGTTTTAGATTTATTAGCCAAATATGAGGCAAAAGCTACTTTCTTTGTTGTTGGAGGGAACGCCGAAAAATATCCTGAGCTTGTTTTGCGCACTTATACGGAAGGACATGAATTGGCCAATCATACGTATACGCATCCGTTTAAGGTTTCAGTAACTGAATTGCAGGAGGAATTGCTGCAGACGAATGAAATGATTTATAGTATTACTGGTTTCTATCCTGTTCTGTTTCGCCCTGTAGGTGGAAATTACAATGACAAGATGATTAATGCTGCGGTGAAAGATGGATACAAAGTGGTTATGTGGTCTTGGCATCAGGATACACAGGATTGGAAACAACCAGGTGTGAGTAAAATTGTTAAAAAAGTACTTAACGGTACAAAGCCTGGAGATGTCATTCTTTTTCATGATGGTGGTGGCAATCGTACGCAAACGCTTAAAGCACTTGAAGAAATTTTGCCAACACTAAAGAAGCAAGGATATACATTTGTTACCGTATCGGAGTTAATTGAAAGCAAACAACAACAAGAGGCAGTAAAATAAAAAAAAATGAGCCATCTCAAAAATATTGTTGAGATGGCTCATTTTAAATGCGATGGAATCAGTAAAAGCCATTTAAAAGTTTAGAAAAATAAAAGTGGTGCTAGTGCTATGCCAAAAATAGTACCTATAGCGATACCAAAACCAAATCCTGAACCTCTAAAGCCCCAAAAACCTAAACCGTAGCCATTATATCGTCTATCAGGCAGAATCCATACCTGTTTTCTGTCTACCCTTGTTATTTCCCCCACATGTACTCTGCCAGATGTATCAGTAATTTTTACGCGTTTACCATGATATTTACAGCAAAGATTATAAGCATCAGCTGGATTCACAAATTTCCCTCCTTTCTAACTTCATTACAAGTTAATATATGCGACTGTAGACAATCAGCATTAGCCGATTGTCTACTCAAGGCATAAGCTATGAAAAAAGGATGGGAAGATGTCAGTACGACCTACAGATGAGTGGCTTAACAACTTCATTAATGTACGAAAGAGAAATCATGATAAAAGTTTGGAGGAGATACAATGCGCCATTCTTTGTAATCCTTTAGTAGACGTTTTTATAGACTTTCCACCTGAAGAGGTACAATATGTTTTATTGCAAAATGGTCTATTTCAGGCACATGAAGAAGTCGCTTTGGAAGCGTTAGAAAAACAGGATATATGGAAGATTGTTCAAGTGGAATTTGACCGTTTAAAGAAACGATGGAATGGACCAGATGTCCCTATCTATATTTTCCCTATAAATCAGGAACAATCATTTACCAGAAAAAATGGTGTTGCTTATCCGAATGCCTTGTTTCTATTTATTGCTACGGGTCTTGAAAAGGAGGAAGTGAAAGCATTATTTGCTCATGAATATAATCATGTTTGTCGACTTCGGTATAGTAACAAGCCTTTAGAAGTAATGACCTTGAGGGATTCTCTTATTTTAGAGGGACTGGCAGAATGTGCAGTGGAAGAACTGTATGGTGACAAATGGTTAGCCCCATGGCTCAAAAACTACTCAATGGAAGACCTATTGCAGAGTTGGGAGAGTGATTTTGTTCCTGTATTAGATGTACAGGGCGTACATAATCATTTTGACTTCTTATATGGAGGCGAGCTACCTAAATGGATTGGTTATTGTATCGGATATGAAATCGTCCGAACGTATAAAAAGAATTTCCCCACGAGTGAGCTCTATTTGAAGTCAGCGGAGGAATTAGTGGCAGGCTCTGATTTTCCGTTACAATAGAAGAAAGGAGTGACTATCATGATGGCTGAACTGAAAAATATATTGCCACCAGTAATTGATCTATCAACGAAAGTACTAATTGTCGGATCAATGCCAGGAAAGCAATCACTAGAGAAACAACAATACTATGGCAACGCGCGTAATCATTTTTGGCCAATTATTGGGGAAATCTTGGGTCAAGAGATACCGGAGAATTATACCAAGAGACTTCAATTGCTACTGGAAAACCATATTGGTCTTTGGGATACAATCGAATCTTGTGAGCGCGAAGGAAGCTTAGATGCCGCCATACGAAATGAAAAACCAAATGATTTTAAAACACTTTTTGAGCGCTACCCTGATATTCAACTCGTTCTTTTTAATGGTTCAAAGGCTTTCGAGGTATTTAAAAAGCATATTGGGTTCGAAATATTATCTAATCGTCAATATCAGAAAATGCCATCTACCAGTCCTATACCTGGCAAAAATATTAAATCTTTTGAGGAAAAGCTAGCGGATTGGCGTGTGATGCAATCTTACCTGTCTTAGTATAAGTATGTAATGCCTGAAGGGATTTGTTTTATCTAGGTGCAACAGCCTTCGGGTGAAGAGGTTTGCGACTACTTTTAAACCATTGGTAAAAAAGCAAAAAAACAAACCCAATTTCGATGGCATCTCCACCGTAATACATAATCATTGCACCTAGTTCTGCCTGTTCGATAGAAACATTGCTAGGCGGATAAGCATAAATACGTTTAGATAAAATGGAATGAGCTGCTAACGCTAATAATAAAATAATAGAGCGATAAATAAAGGATGATTGGTGCGGAGTTGGATCTATATAAATAAATGCAATCGTAAACAAATAACCTGCTAAAAAAATATGAATGTGAATAAAAATAAATAAAAATGTGCTTTCGTGCATCATTGTAAAAAGTGGTGTCGTATAGAGCAACCATAATCCACCGACATTTAGAATAGATGCAAAAACAGGGTTGCGAAGAACGTGAAAAGATTTTCTTCGAAGTAAAAGTGAGAGGGTACGAGCCATGTTCACGGGAATTGATCTTAATAGTAGGGTCATAGGTGCTGCTAGAGCAATTACAAGAGGAGCAAGCATACCTAATAATAGATGCCCAATCATATGAGCTGAAAAACTAGTATGAGTATGCTCAGCAAATGGGCCAATTAATGTTACAATGGCGCATACATGTCCAAGAACCCAAAAAAAGGTGCGGTACAAAGGCCAGCGTTTCTTATGCCGATTTGAAAGAAATACGGCAAAAATATATATAAATAGTGAGATAACAAATGGCACGGCTAACATAAGCTGAACAATGATAGAGATACTTTGTGAGTGATGATCATGTACATGCAATGGACAAAGAACCTCCTTATTGTTTTGCTGAATTATTTGTTTGTAAAAGTAAGACAATGCCAATTAAAATCAGAATAGCAGCTAGTACATTCCAAACTACATCATATGGAAGAATGTTGACATTATAGCGAATCTGATGAAAATTCATTAGTTTATGCTGAATAATACCATCATATAGTTGAAAAGCGCCTGCCCCTATGAATATTCCGCTTAACCATCGCTTCACCCAAAATCCATGTTTTCGATGGAGATCCGCAAGTAAAAAAGCAGACCCGATTGTAGCAAAAAAACTAAAGGCATGAAATAAGCCATCTGACACTAATCCAATATTAGCGGTGGATTTATCATAAAAATGATGCCAATGCAATAATTGATGGAAGATTACCTCGTCTATAAATGCCACTACGCCAAGACCAAATAATAAGCCTGTCCATAGATTACGTTGCCCATAGTCATAACGATTTTCATGTTTAAGATTTTTTTCTGCATTGATATTAGAAATGGTCAATGGATTCACCTCATGTAGGAACATTTTACCCGCATTAACGGTCAGTAAGCTGCCCGCCTCCAGTTGAAAGATGACAACGAGTACACGAGGAGGAGGGCGATCAACTGACCGTAAAAGCTCGATTGCTTCAACTAACAATCAGTGGGGATGAAGAACCCCCACTATTGAAGTTGCACTTTATTAGTTTACCCATGAGATTTTTCATTAAACAATCTAAACGTAACAATTAGTTCTAAGTATAGGCAATTATATTTGCTCGTAATTTACATCAAAAAACGTTCACAGTTTATGAGCGGGGGATTATGAAAACTTATTTGTTATTGCCAACTATTGTAATAAGAGCCTGCAGGGTTATAAAAGAATTTAAAATGATGCTTTTCTGCTAAGGCACGACTCTGCGTTTCATCGTTAAATCCGATAGTCATGACTTGTGTACCGAACTTTTCTCGTAGTTGTATTAATTGCTTCATCTTTTCCAGCGACCAGTCATCCTCTCCGACTACTTTGTATGAAAAATTTTCCCACATGACAAAGTCGATATAGGGTGCTGTGTAATCTGCTAGTGTTTGAAAGCCCCAGTTTTGGGCAATCGACAAGCCATTAAATTGTTGTTTGATTTTTTTGATGAAGGTTAGCATCGCTTCATTTTGTTGCACTTGTTCTTTGGGAGGCAAAAAGGAATCTATATTGCCGACAGTATCTAAAAATACCCCATCTAAGCCTTTATCAACAATTTGCTTTTGAATCTCTTCTAGTAAAAGATTCTGATAGTGCGAGGAAGTCATATCCATTAAGTAAGAATCCCACTCAGCAAAATACATCTTCTCGCCATATTCATCTGTGTAAAAATCGATTTCTTGTAATTGGTTATAAAGTGTCTCGTTCCATGTATCTGCTTCCATTGCATTAATATAACCAAAAATTAATGTTCCATGTTCTTGAGCAGCTTCGATATATGGCTGTTGCATTTCAATTGGTTCGACTATAACCAGATCCATTTTCTGCATCTCTTTGCCAATTGTTTTATTTCCTTTGTCCAAATAATATTTATAGTCTTCTACGGCTGCTAGTTTCTCCTTAATCGTTGTGGATGTATTTGGTAGTTGTTTGGCATTGTTGTTTAACAGTAACCCGATAGTTAAGAATAAGACAGTTAAAATAATTATGTATATTTTACGCATTAGATCTCCTTTTTAAGTAAATTTGACTTTGATTATACAGCATTCTAGGTCAGGGAGGAGTAGGCTATTGCTCAAACGGTCTTTCGCCTTTTACATATAGTGAAATATGTAAAGGGAGGGGTTTGTATTGTATTTCAATCCGAATAATCAAATTGGGGATAATTTCAGACGTCCGGGCTGGAATGGCGCTGATTATTTCGAATCATCACAGTTTGGACCGCCAAATTTTGGACCACCGCCAGCGGGACAAATGCCAATGGGTTCACCACCTGGATTTTCACCACCAATTCCAGCTTGGCGGGTAGGCTCTAGTGGTATACGTTCTTGCTTATTTACATTTACGTATATATGGATGAATAGTGGAAGAAGCTTTTGGTTTTTCCCAACTGCTGTTGGTAGAGAATTTGTTGCAGGGTTTCGCTGGAGTAGAAGATATGGCTGGCAATTCCGTACCATCATAAGAAATAATATTCGATCATTTGAGTGCTTTAGATAAAATAAAAAACTTCAAGAGCTGTGTATAGATAAAATACACAGCCTTTTTATATGGATAAAAGAATACGGAAAATATAACAGTAATAGCCACAGAATATGTAAAATGATACGGTGGGTTTACACCTGCGCATTGGACGGCACCAATTGGTAATATGAGTATGGGGGAACGAGTGAAGTGTAAACTAATGGCCTATATTTTAGAGGAAAAGAACGTTCTTATTTTAAAGGATTATGCGATGCTTGATCGAAAGTTTAACGCGCTTACAAAACATATAAATGAGCTCTCAAATTAACGTTTAAGAGATCATGGGATAGGGAAAAAATATATAAGCTAAACTCTAATTAAGAGGGGGTGTCTAACATGACGAAGAGATTGTTTTTTACGTTATTATTACTTAGTGCAAGCATAGTAAGCGCATGTACGGACAATGATGACAATACAAAAACACCGAATAACCAACAACAAGTAAATCAGCCAAATGACAATTCGCATGGTACCTTTGAAACAAAACCTGAAGAAACGGTATCTACTATCACGCAGGCAGAGGCTCTTAAAAATGTAAAGGAACAGCTAGAGACTGATTTAGCAGTTGTCTTGCCAAAAGAGCTTCCTGTAACAGAAGGTACCTTTTTAACGGCAACAACAAAGGTCAAAGAGAAACAGGTGGAAATTGTATTTTTCGAAAGCGAAACGTATATGCCAATCAATGATATAAAACTCAAAAATTCAACCGAGGCGACTGTTATTGCAAAACTGCTGGTAACGCAATATGACAGCGTAGCACAAGCAAATGAGCAAATTGCCTTTGAGGAATACAGTCAAAATGGTGGGCAGCAAGTTGATCTTGGATTTAATATGAAAGGCTATCAGGATGCAGGTGCTGGCTCTTTATGGACCGGCTGGAATGAGGGAAGATGGGCATTAGCGACACATACAAGAACAGACAATCCGGAAGCAGGTGTGAAGCTTGCTAAGCAGGCAGTACAGTTTTTAGAAACACATACGCTTCCAATTCCAAACCAAAACGGTTTTGCGCATCTAGATGTTTATAAATCTGGAAATTTAATTGTCTGGCAGGACGGCAAGCGGGTCTATACACTTGATTCCATCAAGGAGCCAATGGAGGCACTTGCCATTGCTACAGCTTTTCACCATTAATAAAAACTACTGTGTCAATGAAACTAAGATGTCATATTAAATAAAATATGGCACTTCGGCAAAACGAGGACCTAGAGCATGATCTCTGCTCTAGGAGTATTTTTCGTAATATGCTTAAATTTTTTCAACGTCACCCACAAGCTGCTTATACTCTGTAAACCATTTTTTCCATTCTTCCATTGGAAATTCTTCATGTACAGTTCCATTTAATAAGTCCGAAAGCAGGTCTAAGCATATATGCCAGCCAGCCAAATCTTTAGGTGTGTGCTCAGTTAGCTCACCAATTGATTCAAGTAATACTAATAGGGAACCGCTGCTAGTGGAGGAGAGTTCAAATCTTACTGTATCTGTGCCCCAATCAATTTCTAGTATTTCCTTCTCAGCATAGTCGGTAATTGTTATTTCCTTGTAAGCATCTGTTCCATCATTCATATTAAAATGGAACTTGCCGTTTTTCCGTAGATCAATGATTTCTAAATTGCTCATCCATTTTTGCAGATTTCCATTTTCTGTTAATAAGCCCCAAACAGCATTAACTGGATGTGGCAGTAGACGGTTAAATTTTACGATATAGCTATTTTGTTGTTTTTGAATAGTAGCTAGCATCGGTATCCTCCTTTTTATATCTGCTTTTCTATAATACATAAGTGTTCCTGAACTTATACATGCAATTAAGCAAGCGAAAAACCCCTTTGATACAAATTACATTCCTCATTACAGATTGTATAATAAAAGTTCAAGGTTTAGTGCCAGGCAACTCCTATTTCCACTGTCTTATTCCTTGTTTCAAAAACTTTTTGATCAAATTCATGCCGAATTTACAATAGCCCTTTGAGGAATAATTGGGGTGCAGATTAGCAGAGGTTTTTCGTTTATTGGAATGCGAATAAGTCAGCCGACATGGTTTTCGATACTAAAGTTCTTTCTTTTAGTTACAAGTAATGAATATAATAAAACAATTGCCAAAAAACGAGATAATCCATATTTTTCAATCACATTGTGTTTACTTTTAAGTTACTAAATAAATTTTTTCCGTTACATTAATACATGAATATTCCACTATTTTTATTAGGAGAGATGCTTAAGTCATTTAAAAAAGCTCTGGAACGCTATATTGAAGCAACGAATTCACATGATTTCAATAACGTAAAAGAAATAGTACATCCTGAAGCCGTTTATTGGTTTACTGATAAAACCTGCACAACTATCGAAGAAATTGGCGCTTATTTCAATCATGCATGGGATCTAATAAAAGATGAAGTTTATAGTGTTACGAATGTTCAATGGCTTACAGTTGATGAAACTGCTGCTACCTGTATATATACATACCACTACGAAGGTTATTATAATGGGAAATTTATATCTGGTAGCGGAAGAGCAACAAATATTTTTACTATAGTGAATAATGAGTGGAAGTTAATTCATGAACATTTAAGCAGTTAGCGAGGAAATATTGCGAATGGAAAATAACAGAGTATCAGTGTAAGGCAATAAAGTATATAGTTACTTTTCTAGCTGAAAGGTTTGATGGTATGGGACGCTTAAAAACAGAGGGTGACTTAGAAAAACTAATCAAGACAGATATCTGGATGATGGAGATTTTAAAAACAGTGCAGAAGTTACAATTACCTGATTGTTGGGTATGTGCAGGGTTTGTGCGTTCTAAAGTGTGGGATACTCTTCATGAATATAACAGTAGAACACCAATAGCCGATATTGATGTTATTTATTTTGATCCATGGACAGTCTCTGAGACGATTGAAAAACAATATGAACAACAATTGCGAAAATGTTTACCAAATGAGCCCTGGTCTGTGAAAAATCAAGCAAGGATGCATTTGATAAATAATAGTAAACCATATCAATCTTCTACAGATGGCATTGCGCATTTTCCAGAAACACCAACAGCTATTGGCATAAGGTTAAATAATGATTTACTCGAAATTACTGCGCCTTATGGAATCAATCATTTAGTCGCTGGAATTGTCTCTCCTACACCATACTTTCAAAAAGATGAGCGAATGTATGAGATCTATAAACAAAGGATACACAATAAACAGTGGAAATCGATCTGGCCGCAGTTAAAGATCTTTGACTGAAGTGGAGGTGCAAAAGCGTTTGAACCAAGATAAAAAGCAAATACTCGCACAATACGAAAAATCGATGACATGGGTGGGGAGCTTGGCGAATGTAACAGAAGAACAGTGGCGAACACCAATAGAAGTTGGAAAATGGTCGGTTGCAGAGGTTATTGGACATCTTATCCCATGGGATGAATTTGTGGTAAGTAAACGTATTCCGTTTCTATTTACAGAGGACAGCCTGCCAAAGGCACCGAATATACAGGAAATGAACGCAAATGCTGCAAATAGTAGTCGCTTACAAAGTAAGGAAGAAACGATAGGGAAGTTTTTGAATGGTAGACGTCAACTTATAGATGCGCTTCATCATCTAACAGATGAACAATGGCAGCAAAGCTTTCATATTGGTGATTCTGAACTTACACTTTTTCGTTATTTTTCAGGCTTGGTGGAACATGATTTGCATCATTTTTTACAGATTGAGAAGGTGCTAAAGTGAAAGTAAATGGAATGGAAATAACGGTTAACCAGATAATTGATTACTATGCGCATGCATCTGTAACTTTTTTAGATGTTTTTACAAATAAAATGGAACCAGGGAGCCAGGATGTGGGTCGAACAACAGCTCCTGGAAAGTGTGGATTAGTCGTCCCCCTCGCTGGATGTGCTAATTTTAGTTTCAATGGCACTACTTATACGATGGAGCCTGGAATGGTGGTACACGCGGGTCCTCAAATGCCAATAGAAATTAACGTGATTGGTGAAAAAATATGGGAGTACGCGGTCATCCATTATTATGTTACGCCAGAGGTAAGAGCACTTTTCCCGCTTACTCAACAGCATTTCTTAATAAATACTGGGGATAATACAAAGATTATTAGTTTCGTACAGCAACTTATAGAAAGCTATTCAATGCTAGGTAGTATGGCAACATTCAAAACAAAGACGTTATTTATGAATCTAGTGGAAGCTATTCTTGTTTCGGCAAAATTGAAGGTTTTAGATACAGCTAGTGAAAAGATGGAACAGGTTTTACAATACATACACAAAAACCATGCTAAACAACTTTCGATAACGAAGATAGCGGAGGAATTTGGTGTGGAGCGTCGTCGATTTGCTGATTTATTTGAACAGCATACAGGTATGAATCCAAGTAGCTATTTAACGGAGTATCGTATAAGAAGAGCAAAGGAATTATTGCGATCTTGCGATAGTACAATCGCGGAAATAGCAGAATGTGTAGGCTATGTAGATTGTTTTTACTTTAGTCGGGTATTTAAAAAATGTACGGGTATGTCCCCGACAATATATCGAAAGATGATGAATGAGGAAGCTATATATGTATAAGTGAGTTGTTTCTTGTATAAGAGAAACAGCTCTTATTTTAATTAAAATAGGCAAAAATCCATGTGATAAATAAATATGTCCATTCACAGCTGTTTTTCTCTTTGTTAAAATAGCATCCATAAATGATAATGAATATCAATTAAATATGTAAATACTATTGACTTTTAATTGAAAATGATTATCATTATCAATATAGATACTGAAATGATTAGGAGAGAATAAATATGAATAAATATTTCAAAATGTGTGCACCTGCACTTTTAGCTTTATCACTTGCAGCATGTGGTTCAGAAAAAGCAGAAGAGACTACACCTGCAACGAACTCAGCGGTAGAATCAAGTACTACAGAAGCTCAAGAACAGGCTGCAACTCAGAAAATTACATATCTCGGTGAGACATATGAATTACCAGCTAAGGTCAATAACATTGTAGCAGCGAGCTTAGAGTCAATGGAGGACGCAGCAATGCTTGGCATTAAACCTGTCGGTGTGCTTGAAATTGCTGGGCAAGTCCCATCATACCTTGCTACAGATTTTGCAGATGCTAAACTTATAGGTACCAAAATGGAGCCGAATGCAGAGGCAATTTTAGCACTTGATCCAGACGTGATTATTGGAACATCAAAATTCCCTGAAGAAACGGCTGAAAAGCTGAAAAAAATCCAAACAATGATTCCTTATTCACATATTTCAATAAACTGGAAGGAAAACTTAACAGTACTTGCACAGCTTGCTGGTAAAGAGACTGAGGCAGAAAAAATTATTGCAGACTATGAAGCAAAAGTGGCTGATTCACAAGTGAAATCGAAAGAGCAATTAGCAGAAAAATCAGTGTTAATCATTCGTGTACGTGGCGGCGTGATGTATATCTACCCTGCAGGAGTGTACTTAAACCCAATACTATATGAAGATTTAGGGGCGCCAGTACCAGAGATTGTAAACACAGCAAAAGCCCAGGCTGAACTTTCGCTTGAAACATTAGCGGAGGTAAATCCAGATGCTATCTTCTTACAATTTGAGCAATCTGAAAATACAGATGCACCAAAAGCGTTAGAAGAGCTACAAAAGAACCCCATTTTTGCAAGCTTAAAGGCATCTCAAAACGATGAAATTTTTGTTAATGCGATTGAGCCATTAGCGCAAGGTGGTACTACCTGGTCTAACGTTAAATTTTTAGATGTTGCAGCGGAAAAATTACTTAAATAGTTTAAATAGGCTGGTAGTAGATTTGGTGGTGTCACCGGGCTATTATCAGCCTTTTGTAAGATAGAGTTCAAATAGAAAAAGGTGTGGAAGTTGAAAAAAACAAATATTGTGTCATTTGCTATATTAGCAGCTACCCCATTCCTGATTACGATTGTGGCATTAATTTCTATTATGTATGGTACAAAAGATATTAGTGCATTAACGGTGTGGCAGGCGATTATAGCTTTTGACCCTTCGAATGTCGATCACCAGATTATTCGTACAGGACGTATTCCTCGGATTGCCGCGGTATTACTAGTGGGCGCATTTTTGGCAGTAGCTGGCGCTGTTATGCAAGGTATTACACGGAATTATCTGGCGTCCCCCTCATTGATGGGCGTTAATGATGGTTCTGCATTTGTGATCACGTTAGCAATCGTATTTTTTCCAGGACTCCCAAATTATCAAATGATTTTACTTTCTATGCTTGGTTCGGCATTAGGTGCAGGTATAGTGTTTGGTTTTGGCTCCCTCATTCGAAATGGGCTATCACCCGTAAGGCTTGCCATTATAGGAACGGTAATTGGTACATTCTTGAGCAGTATTGCTACAGCAATTGCAATGTATTTCCAAGTGTCGCAAACAGTAAGTGTTTGGTATAACACAAAGGTACATACCGTAGACATTGATATGCTTCTACTAGCCATTCCATTTGGATTAGTCGGTTTAGTTCTTGCTTTATTATCAGCAAGAGCTATCACCATAACTTCATTAGGTGAAGATATTGCCTTAGGTCTCGGACAAAAAACGAAAGTAGTAAAAATTATTAGCATGTTAGCTGTTGTGTGCTTAACAGGGACGGCGGTGGCACTTGTCGGAAAAATAGCCTTTGTAGGGCTAGTAATACCCCATATTACACGTTTCCTTGTCGGTGTAGATTACCGCTTTATAATTCCTTGTGCAGCAGCAATAGGTGCATTTTTCTTGGCGCTCTGTGATGTACTCAGTCGTTATGTTAATTACCCAATGGAAACGCCAATCGGGATATTAACAGCAATAGTTGGTGTTCCATTCTTCTTATATTTAATTCGTAAGCACGGCGGTGAAAAACATGCGTAAAAATACCTCACGTGTATTTGTATTAACAATCTCTTTACTAATTTTATTTATATTAGGTGCTAGTTATCTACATATTACAAATGGTGTCTTTGATATGTCTGTCATCGATGTAGTGAAAACATTGCTACGTATTGAACCGAACCCTAAATTTGATTTAGTTATTTTTGAATTCCGCTTACCTCGTATTGTTATTGCAGCACTGGTTGGTGTTGGGCTAGGGATGGCAGGGGTAGTGTTACAAGGCATTACTCGTAATGGCTTAGCGGATCCTGGGATTTTAGGGATTAATGCTGGGGCTGGTGCAGCCGTTGTCATATTCATGTTTTTCTTCCAACTGAATATTGTTACAGCGGATATGAGTAGCTGGTTATCAATTTTAATGATGCCTATGTTCGGCTTTGTAGGAGGTGCGATGGCAGCTGCACTTATTTTTTCATTTGCACTTAAAAATGGTCACTTAGATATGCAACGACTAATTTTAACAGGTATTGCCATTAACAGTGGCTTTGGGGCATTGACGTTGTTTTTATCATTGAAAATGAATGCGCAGGATTATGAATCTGCCGCTGTTTGGATGGCTGGCTCGATTTATAATGCTAACTGGATTTTTGTTACCGCTATGCTGCCGTGGCTGATAATACTAGGTTTTTATGTCTATAGAAAGTCGTATTTACTGGATTATTTTCAACTTGAAGAAGATAGTATCACCAGCTTAGGCATTGCGGTAGAAAAAGAGAAAATCAAACTGTTATTAGCGAGTGTCGGCTTAGTGAGTGCGTGTGTGTCCGTATCAGGTAGTATTGGCTTTATCGGTTTAATGGCTCCGCATATAGCGAAACAGCTGGTCGGTATTCAGCATCGTTATGTAATGCCAGCAAGTGCACTGATTGGCGCATGTTTGCTTGTTATCGCAGACTTTATCGGAAAAACGGTATTTGCACCATCTGAATTAGCGGTTGGCATTGTCGTATCCATTATAGGTATTCCGTATTTCTTATATTTATTAGTGAAATCAAAGGCATAGGAGGAAATAGCAATGCAAACTGCATTTCGTATGGAAAATTTATCGTCTGGCTATGAGCAGGTTCGTGTGTTTGAAGGCTTAAATTTATCGATTGAAGAAGGAAAAGTAACAACAATCATTGGGCCGAATGGTTGCGGTAAATCAACGCTATTGAAAACAATTGGACGGATATTAAAGAAACAGCAGGGGACTGTCTATTTACAGGAGCAAAATATGCAAAATTTATCGTCAAAGGATATAGCCAAAAAGCTTGCTATTTTATCGCAAACGCCTGTTGCGCCTGGACAGTTAAAAGTGGAGGAACTTGTTGCCTATGGCCGTTATCCACATCGCAACAATGTCAATCGCTTAACGAAGAAAGATGAAGAAATGATTGAGTGGTCGCTATCTGTCACAAATACGCTTGATTTCCGTAATCGTGAGCTGGCCCAGCTTTCAGGTGGCCAACGCCAACGTGTGTGGTTAGCTATGGCATTAGCACAAGAAACAAGTATTTTGTTATTAGACGAGCCAACGACCTATTTAGATATGGCCCATCAATTAGAGGTGCTAGACATTGTAAAAAACCTGAACGAACAGCATGGTTGTACAATTATAATGGTTTTGCATGACATCAATCATGCCGCTCGATACTCAGATCATTTAATAGCCATGCGTCAGGGTGTTGTCATCGAGATGGGTACACCTAATGAAATTTTATGTGCGGATGTCATGCGTAAGGTCTTTCATATTAATGCACGTATCATGGAAGATCCAGCAACGAAAACACCTGTGTGCTATGGTTACGATATTTTGAAGGAGCAAACAAATGAGCATTGAAAAATTAGAGGAAACACCTGATTATTCGAGCCATCAAATTAGTTCGAAGTTCACAGATTATACGTATACAGTGAATGTTTTTGTGCCTCAGGGGCCGGTACCAGATGAGGGCTTCCCTATCTATTATGTGTTAGATGGTTCATCCTATTTTCAGTTAGTAAAAGAAGCGGTACGTTTGCAAAGTCGCAATGCAGCAAAGACGGGCGTGATACCAGCGATTGTTGTCGGAATTGGACATGGCGAAGATATGCATGAACGACGTTTTTATGACTTTACTGCACATGAAGCAGCATATGTCTACCCAGCAAGATTTAAAGGGAAGGGCTATGACAAGCATGGTGGAGCACAGGACTTTACTAGATTTCTAGAAGAGGAATTAAAGCCGAGTATTCAGGCGGAATTCCAGGTAGATGGACAACAACAAACACTGTTCGGCCATTCATTAGCGGGCTATTATGTACTGTGGCAATTATTTTATGAGCATTCAAGTTTCCAGCGTTATATAGCGATCAGCCCATCGATTTGGTGGAATAATCATGAATTATTAGCGAACGCGGCTTTGTTTATGAAAGAGCAAGCGGTAGTAAATGAAAAATTATTTATCGGAGTAGGAGAGCTGGAGACCTTTATGGTAGATGATGCTCAACAAATTTTCAGTGATTTAAAGAATAGGTTGGATATTGATTTTTATGAAGCATTAGATGAAAATCATGCATCGATTGTCCCGACTGTCATGAGTAGAGCCATACGTTTTGTGAACAAAAATTAAAAAGAGTGACCGCACTATCTATTGATAATGCGGTTTATTTATGTTTAAATATACATAAAATTGAATATTCAGTCACGGAGGGGTGTGTGAAAATAATGGAGATAGTACTAGCAGAAGTAAAGGATGCTCCGATTATTCATGAGGTGATGTTACAGGCGTTTAAAGAGTATGAACATGCAATACCGCCTTCAAGTGCATTAAATGAAACGGTAGCTTCTATTGAACAGGCGCTAAAATGTGGAGAGAGAGCATTTATTGGCTATATAAAGGAGCAGGCAGTTGCGATGGTGCGATTATTTACAGTGAATAATACAGGGATTTATTTCTTTAGACTGTCTGTTATACCAGAAAAACAGGGACTTGGATTAGCAAAGGCATTAATCGTCGGGCTGGAAAAGTATGGACGTTCACAAAGAAAAAGTATAAGTGAGTGTAAAGTACGGATGAGTGTACCACGAAATATTGAGCTATATCATTCACTAGGCTATGTTATTACAAAAGAAGAAGTTGTGAAAAATCGTAACGGCATCGCCATTCCCGTCGTGACAATGGTAAAGGTTCTTTCCGAGGAGGGGGATATAACTTGAAGAAAAGATTAGGCTGTTTGCATGCCCATCATTCGAATATTGACTACATAGAGCAGGCCTTTAGCAACTTTGAAGAGGTGGAACTTGTACATTTTGTTGACCCAGGGCTTATGCAATGTGTGAACCAAGGTGCTGAAGGATTGTCTCTTAAGGTCAAAGAGCAATTGGAGTGGATAGCGGGTTGCGATGTTGATGGTATTTTAATAACATGTACGAATTACATTGCGCTAATGAAGGATGAACAGTTATCATTATCAATCCCTATTATTAAAATTGATGAGCCTTATTTTGAAACCATTTGTGAGGACGAGCATCGTCAAACGATACTTTTTACAAATCCCGCGACTGTAGAGGGCACGATGAAACGGCTTCAGCAGTTTGCCAAGCAGCATGAAAAGGCAATAAATGTTGAAGCAAAAGTAATCGATGATACGTTTGAATTAATTATGCAGGGGAAGAAGGATGCATATAATAAGGCAATCTTACAATTTCTCCATGAAACAGGGAGTGAACAGCAGCAGCCACTATCTGTGGCACAACTATCGATGGTAGAAGCCGTCCAGCAATTTGAAAAAGAAACGGCAACAATAATTTCACATCCCTTACAAGCTTTAATTCGTACAGTTTTAAAACAATTAAAAATAACAAAAGTCTAAATAAATGCAGATTTAAGGAAAATTGTATGCGAGGATAGACTCTATAATTCAGCTAATTGTGTGGTGACTTCCCACACTCTAAAATAAAAATACTTTGTAACAATATCCTTAAATAAATCGTTTCATAAAGAAATAATCATGACTAGGGATGGGGAGTGATGCAATGAGGCGATTCCTTATTTTATGCGGTATCTTGTTAGTTGTTGTAGGTTGTGTGAAAAATGAAGGAACGATCGTTTTACCAGAGGATATCCCTGATTTTGTGCAACTAAGTGATGTTGAAACTATCAATTGGCATAATAAGGCTGTTGAATTTGGCGATAGGGGCATCATCGGAAATGAAAATAAATCTGGTGTCATTGGTGGTGGATTAACGACCTATAAATGGATGTGGCATCTATGGGGCATTGAAAATATCCGTGATACGAAGTTAACGATTGTCGGATTTCATAAAGAGTCCTCAACTGTACAGCCAATTTTAGTGGATGGTTGGACAATAGGGCTAGGCGGTCCAAATAATGGTGCAGATGCGCATACGCCTTCGGGAGTAATAATCCCTGAGCCAGGTGAATGGGCCATATTGCTTTATGTGAATGAAAAATTATTCGATACGTTGGTTTATGAAATCAATGAGTAAATGTGGCACATTAGATTTAATAAATATTCGTCAAGGCAATAAAAGCCTTTGGCAAGAATTCTTATAAATTGGTAGTATATTGAATAAGAAAATAGAAATGGAGGAGAGCTAAATGATCGATTTACAATATCCAATTGGACAATTTCGATTTCCAGAAGTCACTACAACACAGCAAGTAAGGGGATGGATAGAGGACATCCGCCTTTTGCCAAGGCAACTTGCTGAAACACTGAGTGGTGCAAGTGAACAATCATTAGCGAAATCCTACCGTGACAATGGCTGGACTGTATCACAGCTGGTCCATCATATTGCGGATAGCCATATGAATAGCTATATTCGCTTTAAGTTAGCTTTAACTGAAGATACACCGACGATTAAGCCCTACAATGAAGAAGATTGGGCACAACTACCAGATTCTGAAATGCCGGTAGCGACTTCCTATAAAATGATTGAAAGTTTGCATGAGCGTTGGGTTTATTTACTGACAAGTTTAACAGAAGTACAATTACAACGAGCATTTAACCATCCAGATTCAGGGTTGACGACACTTGAAAAAGCGATTGCATTATATGCATGGCATGGAAAGCACCATCTTGCCCATATTCAACATGCTTTAGCGAAATAGAATGTTTATGGAATACGAAATAGGCGATTTCTTGAGAAGAAGTCGCCTACTTTTTTGTTGTTAAATACAAGATTATAGTTAAAAGATTAGTTATGTGTATCACATATTTCGTAGTATGGTCGAACTAGTTGTTATGCAATAGTAATACCTGCGCTTGCAGTTCCAGTTAATGTTTGAACAAGTGTAACACCAGAAGTAATCATTGAGAAAACCATTAATAAACGGTCTCCTGTTACTACCGGAACTGGTGCGACGTTTGTCGAAGCGAATGCTGTTTGACCTATAACTATTGGAGCAACAAAGGATGGTGCTAAGTTTACAGTTGCACCTGTAGCTGTGAATAGAGTACTTCCAGCAGGAGCACGGTAGACTGTTGCAGTTACTGTTGTTGTGCCAGCAAACACGGCAAGAGCAACTGTTGCAGTAAATGAAGCAGAAATAGCTGTAATATTACCTGGTCGGGGAACAGAAAAAGCTTCTGTTACAACACCTGATAAATCAATAGTATTTCCTAAAATTGTAACACCAGGAACAGCAGAGCCGAATCCGATTAAAACAGGTGTGTTAATTAAGCCTGTAGCTAATGATACTAAAAGAACAGGTGTGACACCAGAAGAGAAAGGAATGATTGAGCCAGTATTCACTAGAGGTGGTGGAACAATACATGCAGCATCAATCGCTACAAACGGCCCAAGTGAACTACACTGGTTATTACAATTACAACTAGATGAGCAACCACAACCACCATTGTTCATAAAATTATTTGTACACATTTTTACACCCCCTTTCCTCATTATTCTATTCATCTAAGGCTGGGGGGTAAGGGCAATTATCTACATCGCGGCTTCTATATTTGAAAAAAGTATTATTCAAGAAGGCTCCTGTCAGTTAGTTAGTTCTTTAAACAAGCACAAAAAGTCCAATATGTACTTTTGTACATATCGGACGGTTTTAAAAATTTAATGTGGAATTCAATTTTATGGCTTACACATCACAACTTTTAATTAACTCCATTTTTTAAAGAAATTGAAAAATGAATTCTTTTCTTTTTTATTTTCCTCTACAGTCGACTCTTTTATAAGTTCAGGTTGCTTGTTTTTCTCTTCAAGTGGTATATGAGTTTCATCGCCTTCCTCTGATTTAGTTTCAAAAATTTCAAGTTCATCTGTTGCTTTAGTAGAAGAATTAAGAGAATAGCCAGGTTCATTAAGCATTTCAGCGTGTATATCCTTGCCAGGTTCATTCACTCTTTCAGCATTTACGTGATCATGGTCGACGGATTCATTAACCTTTTGAGAAATTCCATGGTTGTCAGGCTCAACTACTTTTTTAGAATCCACATAATCGACAGGGTTATTTATTATTTCACTTTCTACATCAACATCATTGACTGGTTCATTAACAATAGAAGAGTTTAAGGCATTATGATCGACGGATTCATTTGTAGCAGGTGACACCATATTAGGATCATAAACACTAACTGGAATCTCCTGTGCGTCAGTAGCTTTTTTAAAATGGAAGGTGGATTCTACGGTGGTATTTCTATAAAGGCCATTATATATTTGGCTTGGATGGGTATTTATCGATTGAAAATATTGTTGATTAAAATGACGTTCTTCGGGTTTATTTTCCTGTATGTCATTGTGAGCAGAAGGTATTCCATTGTTTGCATTTAATTGCATATTTGTCGCTTTTCCTGCCAAACTCTGCAGCAATTTATAAGATGGCTGTTTTGATGTAATAGTGGATTGATCTGCTGTTTGTGTGATTCTAGGATGCCTTTGTGAAGTGTTAGTTGTAGTATTGGGAGTTGTTTCAATGTCAGGTAAAGCTGTGGAAGCGTCCTTAACTTCAATCGTTAGTAATCTGTTTATAACCGTAAAAATGTCCTGATTCATTTCTTCAATGGTTTGATTCAGAGATTCGATTTGTGTCGAAAGCATGTTTATTCGGTCCTCATATCCCTTGGTGTGTGAATTTTGCCTATCATCTAATGTTTCTGTTAGCCCCTCCAAATTTACGATTTGCGTTTTTAGTCCATCAAACTCGTTTTTCATAAATAGGAAATCTTCAATTGACGACCCCATTTTTAATGAAGTTAACGTTTCTCTATAACTGTCGATTTTCTGTTTTAATGTTTCAATTTCTTGAGTAGAGTGCAATTTAGAATCTTCCATTGCATGTCACCCCTTTCAGTCCTTTAATATTTTATTAAAAATATTGTTATTCTGTTACAAATATACCGGTTCTTTTCAACATTTTAGTTCCTCTTTAAGAGGAGGTTTTTGTAAGTGAAAATGATACACGCTGATATTTGTGACTTTTAATAAATATCATGTAGAACTATTAATTAGCCCATGCACTTTTAGCTAGAATACATATGCTACAAACGAAAGATAAAAATTTATGGAGGTGTCAAAAGGATGCAAGAAAATATGCTATCCCACGATCGAGAATTAATTTGTATAAATGTCGATAAGGTATTTGACTGGATTGTAAAAGAAATGTCATTTGATATTTCTCCTACTGGACCAATTACTTTCCCAGGCGTAACACCAACAACAGTTTTGACGGGGGCAACAGTTACATGTAGAGTAATTCCAGCAGCTACAAATCCAATTGTTATCTTGAACCGTGAGAATCGCCAATTCTCCATTGATGGATCAACAGTATGTCTTCAACATTTAAACATTCAAAAGAATTTTATTCTTACAATCGTTGTTACTTTACCAACGGGTACTGTTTTCACAAGCACAGATATCCCAGTTTCACGCTGTGAGCAAGTTACATTATGTGCACCAAAAGGAACAGATGTAGAAATTTTATTTACAGATTTAGATTGCTTCGTGTGTACAACTGGAACACTTACAGCTGGAGAGGGTACAATTACGTTTTCAGCGTTAACAATTACTGTATCTGTTTGTCAAAGTATCCAGTCTACATTCCCAGTTACTGTTGAATTCTTAGCAACTTTCTGCGAACCAAGAGCAGATTTACCATTCTCATGTCCAACTGCAGTTCGTCCAAAGCAATGCTCTCTTATTTTCCCAAATGGCGGTTAATGGTGCTAACAGATAACTAAAAGTCATATCTTGAAGAGAGGATAATCCTCTCTTTTTTTATTGTTAGGAAAGTGCTGTCGATTCCCTTGGGCAAAATGCTAAGGGGTACATTTTTGGGTCACTGTCACAACGAAGCGCTTTAATGCAATTGTTCATTGTTTACATAATACAAGTGGGGGGCAGTAAAATGAGGACTGGCAGGAATGATGTAGAACAAAAGATAAATGAACTTAAAGGACAAACGGAATCATACGTCAATGAAATGAAAAAGATGCTGGAGGGGTTCATTCATTCTGACAGTGTAAACATAATCGGATATTTCACTTCCTCGCTCAATATTTCCTATGATCCTGAACAGGAGAGCTTATGTTTGGGTTCCTTTCATATACGAAACATTGGCAATCAGTCTCTGACAAATCCATATTTATGTATAAAGCTACCTGAAGATTCTCCTTTTTCCTTCTCTGGGCGCTATGTTTATGAGCATTTCAAACAGAATTTAAAGGGGCCGACAAGTTGGGAACGAATAAATGATAGATCGAGCAATGAGGAATTTTGGCTTAAACCATTAGGAAAAACATCGATTGAACCTGATGAAACTATTTCATTTACAAACTTTCAGATTAAATGGTCACATAATTTATCTTACTCAGGAACGATCATGGGATTTGCCTATTGTGACCAGCTGAAAGAGGGGGTTGCTGTATTAAACCCTATCAACCTTAATGGCATAACTCTTATACAGGAGGATGAAAATGAGTGAGTTAGATGAGCAAGGTGTTGGAATGGAGCACATTCGCCAATTTATGAAGGCACAACTGAATAAATTACCAGAGAATAGCAAAGAGAAAGATAATAGTTTTGCATTTCTAGAAAAAAGTACACTGAATTTACTGATAGCCTATCTGTTATCGGGAGAAAGTCGTGGAAAGAGTGAAATAGTAGATGAAGAATTCGAATTATGGGTTTTAAAGCAGCTTGATGCAATCATGGACGCTAACAAAAAGCAATTTGAAGAAATAATCGATTTTCTTAAAGACATTTCATGATAGGAGGTACCAAGGTGGATAATGAGAGCGTTAGAAATAACGACCCTATTCAGCTACAACAAATGATTATTTTTTTAAGAGCGGAATTAGCCAAATATAAAAGTGAAGTGGAAAGACTGAGAGATAGCGATTATTATTCACTAGTACTTCGATTAGAACGAGAGAATGTACAATTAACAAATCGAGAAAAAGAGCTTACGCTGGAGCTTATCAAGTTAAAGAGAGAACTAGAAAAAGAATCAAAGGATTATCAAGAAGACATTCAGGTAAGGGAAAATCAAAGAAAGAAACATATATCTTCAATTGAGGCTTTATTGAAAGATCAAAATGATTTGCACGCGGAAAATGAACAATTAATGGAAGCACTAAAGGCCACAGAGGACGAATTGATTGCAATTAAAGGAGAGAGCCAGGAGCTAATGGTGGCAGATAATAAGTCTGTTATCGAAAATCTCGAAAATAAGCTCATTGATTTTACGAAAGAAACAAGCAAACAAATGGAGAGTATTATTGAGGAGTTGGGAATAACTCGTAGAGAACTGAGTGGTTCTGATAACATCAATAAGTTTTTAGTAAAAGAAATAGAAGAAAAAACAAGTGAAAATGAAAAACTGTTGAACGAAATAGCTAATTTAAAAGATTACAGTGAACATCTTTTAAAGAGTGATTCTACCCTTTCAAGTGAGAAAACTATTCTAAATTCTCAAACTTTTTCAGACTTAGATGCCCAAGTAAAAAAAATATTGGACCAATCTATGGGATTCGAAGGGCAGTTAGATGCTAAATTACGTATTCTAGATGACTTAGAACAGAAGTTGAATCAGCTTGCTATTGAAATAGAAGTTAATAGAAGCAATTAACTGTCAAATGGATTAGGTTAAGGAGGAAAATCTATTACGATAATTTTTGCACAACGATTAGGCTGATTCAAAAGGAGTTACACTTTTGAATCAGCCATTTTTTATCCCACTTTAACGATTAGTAAGACACCCACCTCAAGTTGAAAGATGACAACGAGGTGGTCGATCAACTGATTGTAAAAGTCCGATTGGTTCGGGGCAACAGATGTTTTATGTGCGAAAGCGCAGCGGCAGCGACAGGATGTTGGTCACACAAGCTTTTTCACAGGATGTGAAGGTTTTAGCTTGTGTTCCTCTATTTAATGTGGGGATGAAGAAAACCCTCGCTGATTGAAGTTTCACGGGTAATAATATTCTTCCTTTAAAGCCGTTTGATTGGTAAACTAAGCACTCGTAAATATTGGTATAACTGATTTGAGGTACTTTATTTCACTTTATTTTGTTTCTCTGTGTAAGGTAACTCTTTTCACACGGGATGAATACTTTTTGAGTTCTAATCGCTCGGGGTTATTGCGCTTGTTTTTTGTAGTGATATAGTTTTTATCCCCTGTTTCTGTACAGGCTAATGTGATTTGGACACGCATAAAAACACCTCCTTTTAAATGGTAATAATTACGCTTTATAAGATATTATTTTTACTTTCATTTGTCAAATACTTGTTTCCTTAACATATTAGATGTTGCACTTTAGTATTCTTTGTGCTTTAATTACAAAATACAAATAGTAATCATTACGATTTAAGAGAGGTTTGAAAGATGATAAAAAAAATACCAGTTACAGTTTTAAGTGGTTATTTAGGTTCAGGTAAGACTACTATGATGAATCATGTGTTACAAAATGAGCAAAATATGCGTGTGGCAGTTATCGTCAATGATATGAGCGAAATCAATATTGATGCTGAATTAATTGCGAATGGTAGCGGCATTTCACGCACAGAAGAAAAATTTGTAGAGCTATCAAATGGTTGTATTTGCTGTACGTTACGTGAGGATTTACTACAGGAGGTAGAGCGTCTTGCAAGGCTCGGGAATATTGACTATATTTTGATAGAATCTACAGGCATTAGTGAGCCGATTCCAGTTGCACAAACATTCAGCTACATGGACGAGGAACTTGATATTGATCTCACAAAGTTTTGTCAGCTCGATACGATGGTGACTGTAGTGGATGCAAACCGTTTCTGGCATGATTTTCAATCAGGAGAGAGTTTGCTAGAGCGTAAGGAAGCGGTAGGTGAATTAGATGAGCGGGATGTTGCGGATTTACTGATTGATCAAATTGAGTTTTGTGACGTCCTTGTCCTGAACAAATGTGATTTAGTGTCAGAGGAGGAGCTTGAAAGATTAGAAAGAATTCTACGAGCATTACAACCAGAAGCCAAATTAATTCGGACAAAAAATGGTGTCATAGAGCCAAAAGAAATTTTAAATACAGGACGTTTTAACTTCGAACGTGTTTCAGAATCTGCTGGTTGGTTAAAGGAATTAGAGCTTGGTCATGAAAACCATACACCAGAGACGGAGGAGTACGGCATCACTTCGTTCACCTATCAGCGTAGAATGCCATTTCATCCATTGCGTTTTGTGGAATGGTGTGACAATATGCCAACCTCCATTGTTCGTGCCAAAGGAATTATTTGGAGCGCAAAACATCAAGAAGTGGCATTATTACTGTCACAGGCTGGTTCATCTGCAAACATCGAGCCTGTTTCATATTGGGTAGCAGCTTTACCTAAAGCACAGCAGCAGGATGTCTTTTTACAAAGCCCAGAAGTATTGAAGGATTGGGATACGGTATATGGTGATCGATTGACACAACTTGTCATTATCGGCATTGATTTAGATAAAGAGGCCATTATACAAGAGCTCGATGCTTGTCTATTGTCTGATGAGGAATTTAATGAACCATGGGAGAATTTAAAAGATCCATTCAATTGGGAATGGAGTTAGAGGAATCAAATAGCAAGTGGCTCCGTGCTCTAAAAGAATGAGTACTTTCAAGTTCGCTACAATCTCTGTGTTAGCTTAACAAGCAAATGCTATAGCCTAATACTTTCTTTTGCTGAAAAATTCATTGAATGGTATTCATAGAAAAGAGAAGAGGCTGGAACAAAAGAGAAAAAGTGTTAGATTGACTGATGTCGATCTAACACTTTTTTGCTGTAACCGTTGATGTCCGCTACGGCGGACGCTTTCCGGGGGCGTCACGCTAATCCCCCAGGAGCCACCGCCTTCGCTACCATCAACTAGTGCACTCTTCTAAATTTTATTTATTCAAAAAGGAAGAACGTCTAAATTTTTCTTCATTTTAGATAGCAAAAATTTAATAACGCCCATGCTCCTCTTTCTTAAAATTTAAAGTTTTGTCCCAACCTCTTCCTTTTTAAATATCTTGTTATAGTTTGTTGCTTCACGCAATGCCTTTTCCTCTATTGGAATGCGTACAGAGAGCATTGTAATATTTAAAAGCGTAAAGCAAAATGCCGTAAAGTAAGCTTGAAACATCAGAGGTAGCAAAAGAATTTCCAAGCAAACAACAGCATAATTAGGATGGCGCATAAATGTATATGGCCCCTTTCGGACAACTTCTGCGCCAGGCAAGATAATAATTTTTGTATTCCAAAAAGGACCTAATGAATGAATACACCAAATACGCAGTGCTTGCACGGCAATAAATAGTAAAAAAAATAAGGGGAATAAGGCCGGGAGACTACTGTTATCCGTACTTACTTCAATAATTAAAAACAGAAAAAAGCTGACATGCATGGTCACCATATATGGATAATGCGAAGTTCCCACTTCATACGCGCCATGTGAAAGCATCCACTTTTCATTACGTCGCGCTATAGAGACTTCTGTCAATCTTTGTAGGATGACAAGAATCAGGATAATGTAAAAAAACATGCTACTCCCTCCATTTAAGTAATACAGCTTCCGCACAGAAGCCGGGGCCGAGAGCGACGAGCAAACCAACATCATCTACTTGACCTTCGTTTAACATAAATTGTTCTAATACGTACAACACAGTAGGGGATGACATATTTCCATGACGTCGTAATATTTCTCGAGAAATGTCGGTTTTTCGTGCCGCAAGATACAGAGTGTCCTCATAGGCTTTTAACACTTTTTTACCTCCGGGATGAGCAATGAAATGATCAAGCTGTTCACTGTATAACTGTTGTTCTACTAAAAATTGTTCGATGAATGGGCCAAGCCAATTCATAATAATAGAAGGAATACTCTTCTGGAAAACGACATGAAGGCCATTGTTTTTAATATTCCAGCCCATTACATTTTCGGAATCTGCCATCCATTTAGAGCCAGTAGTGAGTATGGAAGGCGTCGACTTTCTTGTAGGTATTGTCACGTCTTCTCCACAAACGAGAATACATGCGGCACCATCGGCAAATAGAGAGGCGCCTATTAAATTACTTTTTGAAAAATCATTTGGCTGAAAGGTTAAGCTGCATAGTTCGACACAAACAACAAGTACTTTTGCTTGAGGATGTGCCTTGCAAAAATCGGAGGCACGACTGACACCAGCTGCTCCTCCAGCGCAACCAAGTCCCCATAGTGGTATCCGTTTGAGCCTGTCTGAAAAGGAAAGTTGGTTCATAACCCGAGCATCAATACTTGGCGTTGAAATGCCCGTACTACTAACGAAAATAATGGCGTCAATATCCTCAGGAGAAATTGGTGTATCTAAGAAGGCTTCGTTTTGTAGACATGCTTGTATGACGTCGACGCTGTATTGTGTGGCTAGTTCAATATATAAGTTATTACGTTCTTCAAAAGTATGCTCAGTACGATGCCATTCAGCTGGTACACAGAAATGGCGAGTCTCAATACCACCGCTTTCAAAGACTTTTAAGTAACGTTCTAATCGTGGGATTTTTTTATAAAAAAGCTCTTTTGTAAGCTCCTCAGCATTTGCCTGATGTAATGTGTACGGTGGTTGATATGTACTGATAGAAACGATTTTCGACAATTCAACAGCTCCTTTGCAAAGTGGTCTTAGTCATTGTATGCAAGGGAGGAGTGGTTACATGCTTGATAATTTGGATTTGACAATTTTAAAAAATTTCGATATATTGGAAACAATTAAATGGAAGTAGGTGATGTGACATGATGAATAGATCTGTTTTTAATGGACTGCAATTCGGTTTGTTCAATTTCACACGCCTAAAATATACTTGTTGACCTTGTTTTGTAGCTAGTTAGATTTCTACATCAATAAGGCTACTTGTACATTCTCTTGAACGTGCCTGTGAAACCTTGTAACTGCCGAAATTGCAGATACAAGGTTTTTTATTTTTTCAGCAATTCAGTTGCTGCAAAAAGATAAGGCTTCGGTTAATGCATAGATGTTTTGTGCACAAATATGCTGAAGCGTAAATAACATGCATATATCAGGAGGAAAACAAATTGAATTTAACAACTTTAGGATTTTCATCATATTTTGAAGAACAAATGATGGTGTTTAAAGAGGAGTCAAAATTAGCTAACTGCATCCCAGCACGAGTGACTTTGGAGCATAAGCACTCCTATCGTGTACTGGCGGAAGAGGGCGAGTGGTTAGCAACGATTGCTGGACATTTCGCTTATACTTCATTAGGACGAGAAGACTTCCCAGCTGTTGGAGATTGGGTGTTGGTCGAAAAAATGGCAGGCGAGGAAAAAGTGATTATTCATAAACTATTTGAACGAAAGTCAGTTTTTTCACGCAAGGTTGCAGGTCGAGAAATAACGGAGCAAATTGTAGCATCCAATGTCGATATTGTACTCCTTGTTATGAGCTTAAATGCCGATTTTAATCTACGGCGTTTAGAACGTTATTTAGTAGCGGCCTGGGATTCAGGCGCTAAGCCGATAATTGTACTGACAAAGGCAGATTTATGTGACGACGTTGAGAACATGTTACGTGAGGTCGAAGCGGTCGCATTTGGTGTAGATATTTTTGTGACAAGTGCTTTATCAGGGGAAGGCTTATCAGATATTCGTGTCCTTTTTACTGAGGGGGTAACAGGTGCACTACTTGGCTCTTCAGGGGCCGGAAAATCTACATTGACAAATGCACTCAGTGGCGAGACGCTCATGAAAGTTTCGGATATTCGTGAGGACGATGCTAAAGGACGCCATACGACGACACATCGTGAGTTAATTGTACTTCCAAACGGTGGTTGTTTGATTGATACGCCAGGCATGCGTGAACTGCAATTATGGGATCAAGGGGATAGCTTATCTGCCAGTTTTAAGGATATTGAAGAACTATCTGCTGCATGTCACTATCGAGATTGCACGCATCAAGAAGAGCCAGGTTGTGCAGTTCAGCAAGCGATTATAGATGGAGCACTCGAAAGCTCACGTTTACAAAGCTACTTCAAGTTGCAGCGGGAACTCGCATTTATGGAACGTAAAACAAACACACAGGCAAGATTAGATGAGCAGCGTAAATGGAAGAAAATTGCGAAGGGCTTAAAAAAAGGTAAAAAGAAGTGATTAAGACGGAGCATGGTTATAAATGAAAAATCCGTGTCTTATTTTTAGGAGTGAAAGCGTGTGACAATACAAAACATCAATCATTTTCTATTTTCAGTTTCTAATTTAGAGAATTCTATAGCATTTTATCAGAATATCTTTGATGCAAAATTATTAGTGAAAGGTAGAAATACGGCTTATTTCGATCTGAATGGACTGTGGCTTGCTCTAAATGTAGAGATTGAGATTCCTCGCAATGAAATTCATCAGTCTTATACGCATATAGCATTTTCTATCCATGAAAATGATTACGATAAAATGTATGACAAGCTGGTCGAATACAACGTTAATATTTTGGAAGGTAGACAGCGAGATGTGCGAGATAAAAACTCGATTTACTTTACTGATCCAGATGGTCATAAGTTTGAATTTCATACAGGTACTTTGCAAGATAGATTAGATTATTATAAAAAAGAAAAAGAGCATATGGAATTTTTTTATTAATAATGTTAATCTTGGAATGCGATGAGAAGAAGGAGTAGGCTTTGCACCTAACTCCTTTCCTTATTTAATGAAGTTAAAGTGAAACTAAACCCGATTAAGGGACGTTTTCTTATTATGGGAAGAGGTGATTTTATGAAAAAGGCAATTATTTTTGATATGGATGGTACTTTATTTCAAACAAATCTAATTTTAGAGCCAGCTCTTACATCGACTTTTGATGAGCTTCGTGCAAAGGGATTATGGCAAGGTGATACACCAATCGAAAAGTATCGTGAAATTATGGGTGTAACTTTACCTGTTGTGTGGGAAACATTATGTCCAAAGCACTCTTTGGAGATTCGTGAAGAGAGCAACGCCATATTTCATACAAAACTAATCGAACAGATACAGAATCGTAAGGGTGCATTGTATCCAAACGCGGAGCAAACACTTGCGACGCTGTCAGAAAACTATTATTTGTACATAGCGAGTAATGGGCAGATGGAGTATTTACAGGCAATTGTTGAGACGTATCAATTAGAACGTTTTATTAAAGGTACATATAGCATTCAATCCATTTTAAGTGGTCATAAGTCAGATTTGGTTCGTAAAGTAGTCGTAGAAAATAACATACATCATGGAGCAGTTGTTGGAGATCGTGCCTCTGATATTCAGGCGGCTCAAGATAATCACCTACAATCAATTGGTGTACGCTTTGATTTTGCGCAGGAATCTGAATTACAAAAGGCGGATGTAGTCATAGACAATCTAAAGGAACTACTCACGGTGATAAAAATCTAGCAATTATTGATTTTTAGATGCTTTAGCGTTATCCCCAACATAATAATATTTATCCCCTAACTTTTTTAATATTTATCGAAAAGACATCTCGGTTTATCCTCAATTTTCACTTACTTATCCCAGTTATTTATAATATCTCCCAAGTTTGCATTGCAATTCATAAGGGAAAAGAGTAAAATGATGCCAATCTATAAAAAAAGCGTTGAGAAGGAAAAGTAAATTGGACAAGCATTTAATAGAGAGCCTCTGCTGGTGGAAACGAGGTAAATGAACCCTTTTGAAAATGACCTTTGAGCTTCGTACCGAAAGCTTTCGTAAGTAGGCTACGACGAGATGGGCACTCGTTATAACAGCAGCAGTATCTCTTATATGTGGATGTACTGATTGAGGCAAATAGTTTGAGCTATTTGTAAATATAGGTGGTAACACGGGTATACTCGTCCTAATCAGTAATGATTAGGGCGTTTTTTTTATTCTTTTTTCGAGGGGAGCATTTAGGATGACAATTATTATTGGAGGCGCATGGCCATATGCAAATGGTTCATTGCATTTAGGTCATATCGCTGCATTATTACCTGGTGATATTTTGGCTAGATATTACCGACAAAAAGGCGAGGAAGTTTTATATGTTTCTGGTAGTGACTGTAATGGCACACCGATTTCCATTAGAGCTACGCAGGAAAACACCACAACAGAGGCCATTGCCAATAGATATCATGAAGAGTTTACACAATGTTTTCAGGATTTAGGGTTTACGTATGATATGTATACAAGAACAGATGCTGAGCACCACCATGAATCCGTACAAACTATTTTTTTACAGCTGTTAGCAAATAATTATTTATATAAAAAGAAAATTGAACAGGCGTATTGTGAAAATGATAAGCAGTTTTTGCCGGATCGTTTTGTGGAAGGGATTTGTCCGAACTGTGGTGCGAAGGCACGCGGGGACCAGTGTGATAATTGTTCAGAAATATTAGATCCACTTGATTTAATTGATAAACGTTGTAAAATTTGTGGAAATGAGCCAGTGATTCGAGAGACAGAGCATTTTTATTTTGCATTCAGTCAGTTTCAGGGAAGGCTTGAGACTTATTTGGCTGAAGCAAAGGTGGAGAAACGTTGGCGCGATAATGCGCTAGGTTTAACAGCGCGTTATTTGTCCGAAGGTGTGCCAGATCGTGCAGTAACAAGGGATTTACCAAATGGTGTAGAAGTGCCGGTACCTGGCTTTGAAGGAAAGAAGATTTATGTGTGGATTGAGGCCGTGGCTGGCTATTTAACTGCAAGTATCGAATGGGCTAAACAGCACGATGTGGTCATCGAGGATCTATGGAATGAAGAAACAATTTCGTACTATATACATGGCAAAGATAATATCCCGTTTCATACAGTTATTTGGCCTGCTATTTTAATGGGCATTGGGGCGAAAGCATTACCCACACATATTGTTTCGAATGAATATTTGACATTAGAGAAACGGAAATTATCTACCAGCCAAAATTGGGCTGTATGGGTTCCTTATATACTAAGCCGCTATGATGCAGATTCAATACGCTATTTTTTAATAATGAATGCACCAGAAAATCGTGATACTGATTTTTCTTGGCGTGAATTTATCTATAGTCATAACGGTGAACTACTTGGCGCTTACGGTAATTTTGTGAATCGTACATTGAAGTTTTTAGAAAAATCATTTGACAGTCAAGTACCTCAGGCTGAGGTAGATGGAGATGTAAGAAAGCAGACTATCCGATTGTTTAGTGATGCTGGTATTGAGATTGAAGCGGGACATTTTAAGCAGGCCTTAGAGACGATTTTTGAATATATTCGTGCTGCCAATCGCTTTTTTGATGAGCAACAGCCGTGGTTGCAAGTCAAGGAAGACGTTGAGGCAGGGAATCAAACACTCGCAACATGCGTTTATATTATTGCCAATCTTAGTCAGCTACTGCAACCATTTCTACCGTTTTCCTCTGAGAAAATTCGAGAGATGTTAGGTGTAAAGGAAGTGATGTGGCATGAGCAAGTGGAATTGCCATCAGTCATTGGAGAGGTGACGCCGCTGTTTGACCGTCTTGATGTTGAACTGATCGAAGAAGAATATCAAAAATTGGTAAATGACAGTAAATAACAAAAGCAGTATGACTATCTTTCTCGTCATACTGCTTTTCCATGTTTATCAATAACGCTTTCCAGCCTTATGAACTGTGGATCGCTCAAGACTGACCTAGTTCATAACAGGGGTTAATTTCGCCACAACGATGCTGTTAATAGCATTCATATAGGCAAGGGCACTTGCTTTTAAAATATCTGTATCCGCTGCTTTTGCGATATACTTTTCGCCTTCATGTTCGATTGTGATTTTTACCTTACCAAGCGCTTCTTTTCCACGAGATACACTATTAATATTATACTCCACTAACTTCACATCAATTTTGGTGATTTCTGCAATCGCAGAATACAACGCATCAATTGGACCAGAACCAACTGCACTAGCTTTTAAAACTTCGTCACCTTTCCGAATTTTCACGCTCGCAGATGGGAAGCTTGCATTACTGACGACTTGTAGATCAGCGAAATCAAAGAATTGATCACTATAATGTGTAGCATTGGCATGGTTTGCATCGTGCTTTTCATAATAGCTTTCTACAATTACATATAAATCATGGTCGTATACTTCTTTCTTCGCATCGGCTAGCTTTAAGAAGCCTTCAAAGATTCCTTCAAATTCTTCAGAAGAAAGGTTTGAGAATCCAAGTTTTTCAAGGGCATTCTTCACGGCATGTCGGCCTGAACGTGCAGTTAGCACTAGCTCCATGTCATCTAATCCAACGTCTTCAGGATGCACAATTTCGTAGGCATCACGTGATTTTAACAGGCCGTCTTGGTGAATGCCTGATGAATGGGCAAATGCATTGTCTCCAGTAATTGCCTTGTTCACTTGTACATCTAAGCCCATAAAGCTTGATACAAGACGTGATGTATTCATAATCTCTTTTGTATTGATTCGTGTTTCAGCATTGTAGACAGAACTGCGTGTTTTTAATGCCATCACGACTTCTTCTAGTGCAGCGTTACCAGCGCGTTCACCAATACCGTTAATCGTACATTCAACTTTGTCAGCTCCATTTTTAATGGCTGCAAGTGTGTTAGCCGTTGCCATACCAAGGTCATTGTGACAGTGCACACTTAGCAGAACGCTATCGTTTAGATTTTTCATGCGGTCATTTAGTTTATAGATCATCGCTCCAAATTCCTCGGGCTCTGCGAAACCAACTGTATCAGGCACATTTATCATCGTTGCGCCAGCCTTCATTACCGCTTCTATCGTTTTCCAAAGGTATTCGAATTCAGAGCGAGATGCATCCTCTGTAGAATATTGGACTTGCGGTAGAAGTGTTTTTGCATATTTTACAGCATCCACACCTATTTGAAGAATCTGCTCTTTAGATTTACTAAATTTCTTTTCAACATGAATGTCAGAAGTACCAAGCACCATATGAATCATTGGATTCTCCGCATATTTTACAGCATGATAAACAGCATCAATATCTGCCTGTACCGCACGTGCTAAAGCTGTAATCATAATATCATTTGTGTTACCGACTTTTTGAGCGACCGCTTTCACAGCATCAAAGTCACCTTGTGATGAAGCAGGGAAGCCAGCTTCGATAATATCGACGCCTAATTTTTTGAGTTGCTGTGCAATCTCTACTTTCTCGTATAAGTTCAGTTTTGCTCCCGGTACTTGCTCGCCATCACGTAAAGTTGTATCAAACACCCAAATTTTTCTTCCCATTTTCAAACACTCCTTTTGTTTAATTAAAATATTTCAAGCTGAGCATGACGCATCCCGTAAGGTTACCCCCACTGATGAAGTTTCACTTTATGACCAGTGGTCGTCGAATATTAACGAGCACCCTCTACTTTAAAATAAAAAAAACCCGTCTCTATATAAAATATAGAGACGAGTTTTTGCTCGCGGTACCACTCTAATTGACCTTTTCTTTACAGAAAAAGTCCCCTTATCAACAGCTATCACTGTCTATCCCTATAACGGGGGAGTCCGACATCCCTTACTTTACAGCGCCTTAGCGAAGTTATAGTTCAGGGAGTAGCTCATGGACGAGTTCAAAATGTGTGTCTACCGGTTTGCACCAACCACCGGCTCTCTACAAGTACACAGGCATTTTTACTATTTCCAATCTAGGCCTACAATGTGTTGTTGAAAGCAATAATACTTTGATATTGGTATTCTGTCAACAATATTCTAAAAATTTTTTGTTTTCTGTCTTAATGTAGGTCGGCTGCATTAATATCAAGAACTATAAATTAATAATAATTGGATTGCTGCTAGTAAAGCCAGATTTTATGGGATAATAGAAGGTGATTTTATACATAGAAAGTAGGCGTGACAATGAAATTTGTCTTTGATTTAGATGGCACAATTTGTTTTAAAGGACAGCCATTGAGCCAAGGTATAACAACTACATTGGAGAGCTGTATGGCAAATGGCCATGAGATAATCTTTGCGTCAGCACGTCCAATTCGTGATTTATTGCCTGTATTACCAGAGTCGATGAGAAAACTTTCAATGGTTGGCGGCAATGGGGCTTTTGTGGCGAAAGATGGTGAGACGATTGAAGTATGCGCTTTTCCAGCAGAGATGGTGGAAGCAATCTCTAAGATTATATCAGCATTTAAATGCCCATATTTAATCGACGGTGACTGGGATTATGCGTACACAGGTAGTGAAGATCATCCGATTTACCAAAATTTAGACCCGCTGAAGCTTGCAAAAAAAGTAGTATTTGATGAACTAAGGGACATTGTGAAAATTGTATTATTTCCAGGTGAACAACATAAAGAAATACTCGCAGAGCTAGTAAAGTTACCAATCTCGTTATATGAGCATGCGTCAGAAAATATTATCGATATAAGTCCTAGTGGCATTGATAAATGGGATGGCTTAAAAAAATTAGGTGTTTTGGAAGGTGATTTTATCGCATTTGGTAATGATGCAAATGATAAAGCGATGTTTGTAAAGGCCAAGGAAAGTGTATGTGTGGGTGTGCATGAAGTACAGAAGTATGCTACTTTACAAGTGCCTAGTGAAGAAGCAGCAGTAATTGCCATGCTACAAGAATTAAGTGAAAAGTATTAAAGTAAAATGCATATGGCAGGTAAATCTAGCCTTGCTATGCATGAGATTTCGTTGTGTTTTCATAAAGAAAAGAATCTGCGAAAATAAAGAAGTAAATCAGTCAAGCCCCAGTAGACGCATATGCGCCTAGCGAGGCTTGCTGCTTATTTACGGAAGGTGAGCAAATCTAGCCATTTATCCAGTGGATGGAGGGTCTTATTAAATAACCTCTTCTTTTTGCACCTTGAAGCGAGAAACTTGTGTTTGTAATTCCTCAGCCATTGTAGACAGTGTAGCTGCAGAAGCGGCCACTTCTTCAATTGTTGCTAATTGCTCTTCAGAGGCTGAAGCCACATTTTGCAAGTTTGCGGACGACATTTGTGCGATTGTGGCAATTTCATCGAAAGATGCATATATTTGTTCAGCACTTGATGACATCTCCTCAGAAACAGTTGTCGCTTCTTGAATTTGCATCGATACATGTTTAATGAGTTCGACGATTTTTGAAAAGCCTTCCTCAGCCACCTTTACAACCTGTATACCAATCTGAACCTCTTGAGTTCCTGTATCCATCACCGTTACTGCACGATTTGTATCTTGCTGGATTTCTGAGATTAAACCTGCAATTTGTTCAGCAGACTTTTTAGACTGTTCAGCTAATTTTTTAACCTCGTCAGCCACGACTGCAAACCCGCGACCATGATCACCTGCGCGTGCTGCTTCGATTGCTGCGTTCAGTGCTAATAAGTTTGTCTGCTCTGCGATGTCAGTGATAATGCTAATGATACTACCAATTTCCACCGAATGGCTTCCTAGATTTTTGACAACTATTGCTGATTCTAATACGGCATTATTAATGGTATCCATCTGTGTAATGACGCGCTGTAATGAGCCATTCCCTTTGTTTGCCTCTGTATTTGTCTCAATTGTGAGTTCAGAAACAGCAGCGGTTGTTGCTGCTAATTGCTGGATACCCTTGGTCATCATTTTCATTGCCTCAGAACTCTCGGTAGCATTTTTTCCTTGCGCTTCAGAGCCACTGGCTACTTCTTGAATAGAAGATGTGATCTGCTCTGTTGCTTGAATCGTTTGATCAGCGCTCGCAGTTAATTCTGCTGCAGAAGCACTAACTTGCACAGTGTTATGACGTACGTTCGTAATTAAATCCTTTAAATTTTGAGCCATTTGATTAAAAGCGAGGGCTAAATCGCCAACCTCATCACGATTCTTGATGCGAATTTGTTCAGCTGTTAAATCGCCTTCTGCAATTTTTTTTGCAGCTTTTGCCATACCATTGATTGGTCGGGAAATAATGCTTCCCATTACCATAGCAATTATCAGACTAATGACAACGGCAAGTGCCCCAAGTAAAATCATTTGAAACTTAATAGATTGAATTTCATTTGATGTAGCAGTAATTTTTGATTCTACAAATTCTTTTTGATAATTTGCGAGGTTTTCAACCCGTTCATCAAATTGTTTAATAATGAGGCGGCCTTGTGTGCTATCCAACTTTTCATATTGTTCGGTTTGTCCATCATTTTTTAAAGAAAACATACGATCTGCGAACTGCTGAACGTTTTCCTCACTTTTAATAATGGCCTCTAATAATTCAATAGATTTTTTGGACTCGAGTGATGTCATTAAGTCATCGGACTTTTGTTTGAATTCATCCCGGGAGTCTTTATTACTTTGAAGATTTTGCTTATCCCCTAATAGTAGATAGCCTCGCATACTAACAATCTCTTGTTTTGCGATAGCGCTGAGCTCTTGAATACTAATAGATTTAGTCGTCTGTTCTTCGAGTAAATCACGGTACGTACTATTTACTGAATTCAGTTGTTTGAAGTTTAAACCTATTGTGCCAATTAAAACGAAAATGACAATTAAAAAACCGAGTAATAATTTCTTATAGATAGTAAATCGCATGTTTGAAAAATCCTTTCTTGGTAGATTAGTAGAAATGTTACAAAAAAATGAAATATGTATATATAACATTTATATCAGATTATATGAAATTTACAAAGTATTATGAGTATTTTCATGGTGATTATTATATAAATTAGAGAAGTAAGTCGTAGAAAAATAGAATTTTAGGGCTATTACATTAAGTGAACTTGAAACTTAATATGACGTGATACGTACAATAAATGAATGATTAAACAAGGATGTGTGCCGATGTACAGACCAATTTTAAAATTACCAAAGACGAGATATGAAAAGGTGTGGGACTATATTGGTGGTGGGTTATTTGTTGTGTCTATCTTATATATTGTTGTGATATGGGGAAAAATACCCGATGAAATTCCAGCGCATTTTAACGGTGCGGGAGAAGTGAATCGATGGGGTTCTAAAATCGAATTATTTATCCTTCCGTTGATAGGGATATTTTTGTGGGTTTTACTGTGGCTACTTGAAAAAGCACCACATATGCATAACTATCCTGCACGTTTAAACGAGAGTAACGTTGAGAAATTTTATTTAAATAGCCGAAAAATATTAAATGAAGTGAAAAATTTTTGCTTAATTTTATTTGCATTCATCTCATTCCAAATGGTTCACATTGCTTTAGAGAAAGTAGAGACATTAGGCTGGTGGTTCCTACCATTCGTACTGATTGGAACAGCCATTCCGATTCTAAAAGGTTTAGTAACTTCTTCAAAAATTAAATAGTAATGTTTCCATTACGGATGTATAATTTTATGTCCGTAATACTTTAGTTACAGAAAGGAGGCGTCTCCAACTTTTGAGACGTCTCCCTTTTTTGTGCTAAATTTAGGATACTTGAAATTGAAAGAGGTGCGAAAGACATGCAAAAGAAATTTAAATTAAAGGATGGGCTCTCGCTTACAATTCTAAACCAGCCACAGGAGATGATATTAGATGGGATTTCACACGCGGGCGATGCTCCGTATGATCGTATCATTTCCTTTGTGTTTTCAGTTGATGACATGGTAACTTATTTACACAGTACGCTCAAGGCTAATGTGCTAGCTGAGCAAGGCTATTTATTTTTCGTATATCCAAAAAAGGGTAATAAAAAGTATGAACAGTTTATTCATCGTGATGAAATTTTCCCAGCCATTCAGGTAGATGAAGAAAAATATATTGTCGGTAGTGATTATAAATTTGCAAGTCTTATGTCTCTTGATGAGACGTTTTCCATTTTGAGCATTAAGAGAGATAGTAAGGCGCGTGGTAAGAAAAAGACCGCAAATAGTCAATGTGTTAGCGATTATGAAAGCATGGTTCCGCAATTGCGAGACCAGCTTGTAGAAAATGTAAATGATTTAGCCTTTTATGATGGACTAACACCAGGGTATCAGAAGGACTGGGCTCGCTATATTTATAGTGCGAAAAAGGAAGAAACACAGCGAGCACGTTTAGATGAAATGCGGGAAATTACAAGACAAGGCTTTAAGACGAAAGAGTTACATCGAAAAGCAAAAAGTGAAGGAAATGCATAATTTAATAAAGGTTTCTTAGTAAAAACGCAGCGGAGGAAGAATCTATGGGACAATAGCGATTACACGCAAATAACTTATTATTATTATGTGTAGAATGCTTTCATAGCTGCTTTGAAGTTTTCTGCAAAGGGAGATATATTGTCTAGGGGCAAACGACACTATGTTAAAAAGTGAGGGCAAAGTATGAGTACTTATATTGAACAAGTAGATGAAAAATGGCGCGATAGTTTGACTAAGCTAGTGGAGGTAGTGGAATTTAATTTACCAGATGGCTTTGAACGAACAATGAACTATGACATGATAAGTTATGTTGTGCCGTTATCAATATATCCGAAAGGTTACCATGTAACGCCAAATACTCCGCTGCCGTTTATTAGTCTTGCAGCTCAAAAGAGGCATATAGCTGTATATCACATGGGCATATATACAGATAAGGCATTGCTTTCTTGGTTTCAAGACGAGTATGCCAAGTGTGTACCCACAAAGCTAAATATGGGGAAAAGTTGCATTCGTTTTACGAGTTCTAAAAATATTCCTTATGATTTGATTGGCGAACTTGTATCAAAAATGACACCAGCTGAATGGATTCTCAAATATGAAGGAGAATTAAACAAATGAAAAGTGCTACAACATTTTTGATGTTCCAAGGACAAGCGCACGAGGCAATCCAGCAATATAAACAATGGTTTACAGATTTAACAGTGGAAAATTTGACTTATATGGAGAATTCTCAGAAAGTTGCAATGGCTGTTCTTAATTTAAAAGGTCTGAAAATTATGATGAATGATAGTATAGAGAAGCATGACTTTACTTTTACACCTGCCACATCTATTTTTGTAGAATGTGAGACACTTGCAGAAATAGAAAGCCTGGTAGCGCTAATATTGGAGGGTGGACAAGTATTAATGCCTCTTGAGAATTATGGGTTCTCTAAACAATTTGCCTGGATTGAGGATCGTTTCGGTGTATCCTGGCAGTTTACGTATAATTAAGTAGAGGGAGGAGTATATATGAATAAATGGATGGAACGAGCTGTAGAGCTAGCGCTTAAAAACGTTGCGCAGGGAGGCCAGCCATTTGGAGCTATATTAGTGAAAGACGGCGAAATCATTGGCGAGGGAGTCAATGAACTTCATCTACGTCCAGATAGTACGGGGCACGCAGAGTTATTAGCATTACGACGTGCACAGGAAAAACTAGATTCTATCGATTTAAGTGGTACGGTGATGTATGCAAGCGGTGCACCATGTCCAATGTGCTTTGGTGCAATGGCGATGGCTGGTGTAGATAAGGCCTATTTTGCCAATTCACTAGCAGATGCCATAGCGGTAGGTTTAGGTCGCTCAAGTGAGGTATACGCTGACTTACAGAAGACTGAGACTGATCGGGTATTTCAAATGATACATTTACCAGTAGAGGATGAGGAAAAAAATCCGATGCATGTTTGGTATAAAAAAGCGTAATAACGATTAAAAGGAGAATATGGTATGGCAGTAACTTTAGTGAAGCACGACATTAAATATGCAGAAGCGATGCATGCATTATCTTCAATGCCACAGGTGAGAGATGCACTTGGGTTACCAGTCGGCAAAGTAGAAGATACGATAAATTTTATTAAACGAGAATGTATAGATGAAGAAGCGGGCAAGACTGTTCCTCGTGTTGTCTTGAACGAGGAAGGACAAGTCATCGGTGTGACGGCACTGATGTTTATAGACCATACCAAAAAGAGCTGTCATATTGGTTCATGGCTTGGTTATGAATTTTGGGGAAAGGGCTATAATCTAGAGGCAAAAAATGCAATACTAGAAATTGCGTTTTTTGAGTTAGGGCTAGAGCGCGTTTTTGCAGGGGCAAGAAAGGTCAATATTCGCTCCCAAAAAGCGCAAGAGAAAATACCATTTATCCGTCTAGGTGTAGAGCAGGATTTTTCCCAAGAACATTCTTGGTTAGAGGTGAAGGAAAAACAACCATGTGTTTTAAATGTCTTTGAACGTGAGGATTTTGTTCGTCACTGTACCTCTCTAGAGAAGGTAGAAGAGTCACGTGAAAGCTATTTGCCACAGTTATTGATTGCGGATGAAAGTGAAGTAGCCGTTCGTCAATATATGAATGAAGGTGACTTATATGAAATTAAGTGCGGTGAAAAATTAGCGGGTATTGCCTTGCTCATTGCACACTCTGCCACAACCGTTGAATTAAAAAATATCGCCATCGTACCAGCGTTTCAAGGTAGAGGTATTGGTAAAGTAGCCTTGCAAAAAATTACAGCAATTAGTGCATCGCAAGGTTATAAAAACATTATTGTAGGCACGGCAAATTCCAGTATTGATAATATTGCTTTCTATCAAAAGTCTGGTTTCCGTATGGAAGCAATTGAAAAAGATTTTTTTAGTAGTTATCCACAACCAATCTATGAAAATGGTATTCGTGCCTTAGATATGATTTTGTTTTCAAAGGTACTATAAATCGAGGCGAAACACTCCTCGATTTTTATTTTGTCGTGAAATCGAGCTGTGAAAAAAACCTACATTAGAAGAAGCAGCTGTCCTATCCTTGGAGAGGTCTTGTCATTACAGGTTTATAAATGTCAACTAAGTAAAAAAGAAATACCCGCTCAACCAAAAGTTGGGACGGGTATTTCTATTTGCCGAGCAATAAAGCCATCAATTTTTCCTTGGAATGTAAAAAATCATCGAGTGAATAGCGATCCAGTACGGCTAAATAAGCTTGCAGTGCTTCATATAGTACGCCTTTTAGCTGGCATTCAGGGGCTATTTTACAGAGGTTATTTTCTTTATCAAAGCACTCCACCAGGTGAAAGTCTTCTTCGGTATGGCGCACAATTTCACCGATTGTAACAGTCTTTGGATCAATTGCCAGACGAATACCGCCACCGCGCCCGCGGATCGTTTCAATATAACCAAGCTGTCCAAGCTGGTGTGTCACCTTCATTAAATGGTTTTTTGATATATTATAGGCATCTGAAATTTCTTGAATAGTTGATAGTTGACCGTCTTCCTTCGCTCCTAGATAAATAAGTGTCCGAAGGGAGTAATCTGTGTATAAAGTTAATCGCATTAGAACACCCTACTTTCTAAAGTTCTTAAATAATTATAGCATTATCCTCTATTTCATAGTAATATGAATGCCTTTTGAAAAGATGTATTTAAAATACATTAATTATGTCTATTTTGTTAAAGATGTATTTAATATATTGCTTTAGGGGATTGAAAGCGTTATATTGTAATCACGAAAGGATGGTATGCGATATGTTAAAACAAGAAACAGTACAAATTATTAAAGCGACAGTTCCAGTATTAGAAGTTCATGGTGTAGCAATTACAAAGACGTTTTACAAAAATATGTTTCAGGCTCATCCGGAATTATTAAATATTTTTAATCACACGAACCAAGAACAAGGGCGCCAACAGACAGCGTTAGCAAACACTGTTTACGCGGCAGCTGTTCATATTGAAAATCTAGAGGCTATTTTACCGGCAGTTATGTTAATCGCTCATAAACACCGTAGTTTAGGTATTTTACCAGAGCATTACCCAATTGTAGGAGAATACTTATTAAAAGCGATTAAAGAAGTTCTTGGAGATGCAGCAACAGACGACATTATTAATGCATGGGCTGAGGCGTATGGCGTGATTGCAGATATCTTCATTCAAGTAGAAGAAGAGTTATATCAAAAAGCAGCGGTAAATGGTGGGTGGCGTTTATTCAAACCATTAAAAGTAGCAAAAAAAGAAGTTGAAAGTGACCTTGTAACTTCTATTTATTTTGTCAACGAGGATGGTTCTCTGTTACCAGCGTATGAGCCAGGACAATATATTAGCCTTCGCGTGAAAGTGCCTGGGGAAGATTATTTAATGAATCGTCAATATACACTTTCACAAGCAACAGCAGAAGATGGGTACCGCATTTCTGTAAAACGTGAAAGCGATCATACACCAAACGGTAAAGTATCAAACTTCATTCATGACGTTTTACAAGTTGGTGATTTGGTAGACGTAAGTGTTCCAGCAGGTCTATTTGTTTTAGAAGAAACATCTGCACCAATCACATTTGTAAGTGGTGGTATTGGCGTAACACCATTAAATAGTATGCTTCAATCTTTAAAAGACGATGCGGCAAATGAAGTGAACTTCATTCAGTGTGCTCGCAATGAGAAAGTTGTAGCATTTAGTGATGACATTAAAGAAAAAGTAAATACTCTTCCAAATGCAACATATACCGCGTTATATTCTGATGAGGACAAGCTCATTACGAAAGAATTATTGGCTGAAAGCGTAGCGAATAATACGGATGTGTATGTATGTGGCCCTTCTGGCTTTATGGAAGCGGTTATTAAAAACTTACATGAAATTGGCGTTGCAGACGAAAAAATTCACTATGAATTCTTTGGTCCAGCGATGCAATTAGCCAAATAAGAATAAAATTTCCTGTTATGAGCGTTTCCTCGCTTGTGGCAGGTTTTTTTATTTTAATGCATGTGTTTTGACGGATAGAACTCTCGAAGTGGTGGATAGAACCATGAAATTGATGGATAGAACTCTCAAAGTGATGGATAGAACCATGGAATTGATGGATAGAACTCTCGAATTGACGGATAGAACCATAAATTGATGGATAAAGCGCACGCGCCGCACGGACAGATTGATAGGATTTAACAAGACATGCAACAAAATATGTTTATGCATTCATGTTGACATTATACCTAATGGGGTATAATATAAAACACGTAAGCAAGTTGAATATTTTATTCGGAAGGAGGCGTGCACAAGAATGGCGTACGATGCAAAAGCAGCAAATCGAGTGAAGCGAATGGAAGGTCAATTGCGTGGGATCTTACGTATGATGGAAGAGGAAAAAAACTGTAAGGACGTTATTACACAGCTATCTGCGGTGCGTTCAGCAGTTGATCGGACTATTGGCGTTATTGTCAGTGAGAATTTGTTGAATTGTGTAACGACTGCCGAAGGAGATTCGGAAAAAATGAATACGGCTATTCAAGAAGCGATGGATTTAGTCGTGAAAAGTAGATAAATTATATATACCCTTTGTAGTATGGAGTTGGGAGGAACTATCACTTGGAAACATGGATTATCATTGCGATCGTTATTGCATTTTTAGTGTGGCGGATGAAGCCAACAAAAGGTGTCCAGTCAATATCGGCAGCACAACTAAAAAGTATGTTGAATGATAAGGACAAAGTATTTGTGGATGTGCGAACGGCAGCTGAATACAAGGGGCGTAATATTCCGCAATTTAAAAATATCCCACTTGGCTCTAACTTTGACAAACTACCGAAAGATAAAGAAATTGTTGTCATTTGTCAAAGTGGTATGCGTAGTAGTCAAGCTTGTAAGCAACTTAAAAAACAAGGATTCGAGCGTGTAACAAATGTTCGTGGAGGCATGGGCGCTTATTAGGAGGACAATGTTATGAAAGAAGTTTCGGCAAAACAAGTACAACAAGCGCTAGAACAAGGGCAAGCTTTAAGACTGATTGATGTACGTGAAGTAGATGAAGTGGAATCTGGGCATATCCCAGGCATCCTTCATATTCCGTTGGGCTTATTGGAATTCCGTATGCATGAGTTAAATAAAAATGAACCATATATTATGGTATGTCGTTCAAGTGCCCGTAGTGGTCGAGCTACACAATATTTAGAAGATCGAGGTTTTAATGTAACAAATATGATTGGCGGCATGCTTGCCTGGGAAGGTGAAGTGCAGTAAGAGCTTGTATGGCAGATTTTCTTAGCACCTCTCTATATTTTTTTATCTAAAATAATACCCATATAGGTATAAGGAGGAAGTTATGAGTAATAAAGTAGATTTTCAGCTAGATGCAAAAGGGCTATCGTGCCCTATGCCCATCGTGAAAACGAAAAAAGCAATGGCTGATTTAGTGGATGGTCAAATTTTAGAAGTCTTAGCAACGGATAAAGGTTCTAAGGCGGATATTGCTGCTTGGGCAGAAACTGTAGGTCATCAATACATTGGTACAACAGAAGAAGATGCTGTGTTAAAGCATTATATTCGTAAATGTGCAAACGACACTGTAACGGAAAAAGCGTTTGAACCGACTATTGAGTTGGCTGAAATGGTTGGAAAAAAAGGGCTACTATTAGATGTACGTGAAGAGGTAGAGTTCGCCTTCGGTCATCTTGATGGAGCAATATCTATTCCAATGGGCGATCTTGTGGCACGTATCTCGGAGCTTGATAAGGAACAAGAGATATATGTAATTTGTCGTACAGGAAAGCGTAGCGATTTTGCAGCGCAAAAGCTTGTTGAAAATGGTTTTACTAAGGTATATAACGTACTTCCAGGTATGACAGCTTGGACGGGCGAACTAATAAAAACTATGTAATTGGAGGAATTTAATATGTCAAACAAAGTAGCAATTATTGCAAGTAATGGTGGTCTTTTTGACGCGTATAAGGTATTCAATATCGCAACAGCAGCTGCGGCTTCTGACAAAGAAGTAGCAATTTTCTTCACATTCGAAGGGTTAAATTTAATTCACAAGCAAGGTATGCACGCACTACCAATGCCTGCTGGAACAGAACATTTTGCTGAAGGCTTTGCAAAAGCGAATGTTCCTGCTATCCCGCAATTAGTAGAAATGGCGCAGGAATTAGGTGTGAAGTTTATTGCATGTCAAATGACAATGGATGTCATGGGTTTAACAACAGAGGATTTAGTAGAGGGTATTGCGGTTGGAGGCGCTGTGACGTTCTTAGAATTTGCTAAAGATGCCGCACCATCATTAACGTTTTAATTTTTTGTATATAACAATAAGCGGAGAGGCATGTCCTTTCCGCTAAAAAAATCAATAAAATAATACCTTAGGGGGTACTTTTAGTGTCAATACAACAATGGAGCGCTGCAGATGTAGCGAAAAAAGTTATTCATAATGATGAATTATTTATTTTAGATGTGCGTAATGCGGATGCATTTGAGGATTGGAAAATTGATGGACATAAGTTTGAGTACCTTAATATTCCGTATTTCGAGCTCTTAGATGGTGTAGAAGGAATTTTACCGAAGATCCCGACTGACAAAGATGTATTAGTTGTTTGTGCGAAAGAGGGCTCGTCGGTGATGGTGGCTGAAATGTTAGCGGAAGCTGGGATTACAGTTGGTTATTTAGCAGGTGGTATGAAAACGTGGAGTGAATATTTAGAGCCGATTAAAGTAGGGGATTTAACAGGTGGAGGCGAGCTTTACCAGTTCGTACGTTTAGGTAAAGGCTGCCTTTCTTATATGGTAATCTCTGAGGGTGAGGCTGCAATTATTGACGCGGTTCGTTTCACAGAAGTATTTACAAACTTTGCAAGTGAGAAAAACGTAAAAATCAAGCATGTATTTGATACACATTTACACGCAGATCATATTTCGGGTGGGCGTCATATTGCAGCTGCAACTGGTGCAATGTATTATCTGCCTCCGAAAGATGCAGAAGAGGTTGTATATGATTATGAGCCATTAGTAGATGGTACTTCGGTACAAATTGGTGCATCCAAAATTGATGTAGGAGCCGTTTATTCGCCAGGTCATACAATCGGTTCAACATCGTTTGTTGTTGACGGCAAATATTTAATGACTGGGGACATTTTATTTATAGATTCAATTGGACGCCCAGATTTAGCTGGACTTGCAGAAGATTGGGTTGGGGATTTACGTGAAACGCTTTATAAACGTTACCGTGAACTTTCGGATGATTTAGTTGTGTTACCTGCTCACTTTATGATTATTGATGAGCTAAATGAAGATGGCACTGTGGCTAAACCTCTAGGTGAATTATTTGCTGAAAACCATGGTTTAAATATTGAAGACGAGGCAAAGTTCCATAGCATTGTAACAAATAATTTACCACCACAACCGAATGCCTACCAAGAAATTCGTCAAGTGAATATGGGTAAAATTACGCCGGCTCAAGATGAGCAAACCGAAATGGAAATCGGACCGAATCGCTGTGCAGTGAGATAGTGCCTGGCACACACACAATTCACACACAATTAGCACACAAAAAGGAGATTAACATGAATTCAAGTTTACAGTTAGATGCAAAAGGTTTATCTTGCCCTATGCCCATCGTGAAAACGAAAAAGGCAATGGATACTCTAGCTTCGGGTGAAATTTTAGAAGTGCAAGTAACAGATAAGGGTGCTTTAGCAGATATCCCAGCTTGGACAAAAGTAGGAGGTCACACAATCCTGGACCAATCCGAAGACGCTGGTGTCATTACATTCTTTATTCAAAAAGCGTAATGTGGTTGGTGAGTGTTCGAGCTTGGACACTCACCTTTCGTCTTCATTCAAATGAAGCTTTCGGGATGTTTATTACCCAGAGGTGTAATGAAAGAAAGAAGGAAAAATAATGGATTTAACATGGATCATTACAATATTTTTAATCGGTTTTGTAGGTTCATATGTGTCGGGAATGCTAGGTATTGGTGGCTCGATTATTAAATATCCTATGTTATTGTATATTCCACCTTTACTTGGCTTTACAGCGTTTACAGCACATGAAGTATCGGGTATTAGTGCTGTACAAGTATTTTTTGCTTCGATTGCAGGGGTGTGGGCTTACCGTAAAGGTGGCTATTTGAATAAGTCACTCATTATTTATATGGGGGCAGCTATTTTAGCTGGTAGCTTTGTCGGTAGTTATGGTTCTCAATTTTTATCGGAGACAGGTGTTAATGTCGTATATGGTATATTAGCATTGATTGCAGCGGTGATGATGTTTATCCCGAAAAAGCAAATTGATGATAAGGCAATGAATGAGGTTAGCTTTAATAAAGTGTTAGCAGCAATTCTGGCGTTCATCGTGGGGATCGGTTCAGGGATTGTTGGAGCTGCAGGTGGCTTCCTGCTCGTACCGATAATGCTTGTTGTATTAGGGATTCCAACACGCATGACGATTGCTTCAAGTTTAGCAATTACCTTTATTTCATCCATCGGTGGTACAATAGGAAAATTAATGACAGGCCAAGTTGATTATTATCCGGCAGCGATAATGATTGTAGCTAGTTTAATGGCTGCGCCATTAGGAGCAAAAGCGGGGAAAAATATGAATACGAAGGCATTGCAAAGTATTTTAGCTGTACTGATATTGGCAACTGCCATAAAGATTTGGATGGATATTTTGTAGGGGGGTTATTATGAAAGTCGAAATATTTTCTGATTTCTCCTGCCCTTTTTGTTATATAGGGGAAAAGGAATTAGAGCGAGCGATTGAAGAGGCTGGTTATACTGGACAAGTAGAAATAGAATTTAAAGCGTTCCAAATTGATTCGGGGGCACCAAAAGAAAAGGGCCAAGACTTTTATGAATATTTAATAGCTTATCATAAGGTGACATTAGAAGAAGCGAAGCAAATGACGGTTGGTATTGTGGAGCGAGCAAAGGAAGTAGGGCTTGCCTATAATTATGATGACATGAAAACGGCGCATACAGAGAAGGCTCATCGCTTATCAAAATGGACAAAACAATATAGTAAAGAAGTAGCTTATCATAAAGCTTTAATGGCTGCCTATCATATAGAAGGTAAAGATTTAAATGATGAGGCTGTTTTACTAACGGTTATCGAAGACATAGGCCTAAACGTCGTTGAAGCAAAGGAAGTGCTTTCTTCGAGTGATGCTTTTATAGAAGAATTGAATGAGGATCGTTACGATGCACAACAAATTGGTGTGCAAAGTGTACCGTTTTTTGTATTTGAAAATCGTTATGGGATTAAAGGGGCAGAGCCAAATGAAGTTTTCGTACGTACATTGCATCAAACTGCTGAAATGGTAGGTGTGAAGTCCTCGTTGAAAATGGTTGGCAATGGGGAAAATGCATGTGCGGATGGAGAATGTAAACTTTAATAGAATGGCAGTGATCGAGTACAGCGATGTGCTCGGTTTTTTTCTAGCATAAAGCAAGATATACATAAAGGGGTATTAAGTCTAGTTTTTTCTGTTGTAGCACAATTATCGTTTCTATATTTATCCAATTTTGTTGTATATAAGGTTCAAATATAAAGACTTGTGAGAAAAATCACATCCATAAATACATTATTTTGCTAAAGTAAAGTTAACGATACAGAGGGGGGTATGAAAGATGAAAGCGATAGTAACGGGGATAGCCGGAACGGTATTATTAGCTGGTTCACTTTTTGTGGGAGCGGTCATCAGCGATAAAATCTTAGGTGATGCGAATGGAGAAACAGCAGATGCGACGCTACAAACACAAATACCGACAACAGCAGCTTCTCAGAAAGTTGTCTACGCACCACCAAGTATCGAAGAAGTACCAGATGGACCTATGAAAGAAGCTATTTTATATGGTTATGAGCTTGTGAATAATACACATGTTGCCGCAGATGAATACGTTGGAAATCAATTATCTTGCACAAGTTGTCATGCAGGAGCAGGTTATGATGAACAAGCCTCGTCATTAGTGGGTGTTATGGCAAATTATCCACAATACATTGGTCGTTCAGGAAGTATTGTAACAATTGAAGAACGTATTAATGGCTGTATGATACGAAGCATGAATGGTAAGAAATTTGAAATCAATAGTGATGAGATGGAAGCGATGGTAGCGTACTTTGCCTATATTTCACAAGGTGTTCCAATAGGGGCAGAACGTGAATGGGCTGGTACGAGTAATATGAAGAGCGTTCCCGTTCCTGATGTAGCGAATGGTGAGGAACTTTATGCACAGTCTTGTATCGCTTGTCATGCTACAGATGGCTCTGGTACTGGTGCAAATACAGGCCCGGCATTATGGGGTGAAAATTCCTTTAATGATGGAGCAGGTATGGCACGTCTGTCAAAAATGGCTGGTTACATTCAAAATAACATGCCGATAGGTGCTGGTGGGACCTTAACAGATCAAGACGCTTCTGATTTAGCTGCATATATTTTAGCGCAGGATCGACCTGAATGGGCAAATCATGATAAAGATTGGCCAAAAGGTGGACGTCCGAACGATATAATGGACAAAGAGAAACGAGAACAAGTAAAAAACAACACGATTGATTGGGAGCAAGTGCTTTCTACGAATTAAACCACAAGGGATGCTGCAATTTAGCGGCATCCCTTTCGTCTTATTTGAAGTTATAGGCTGTAACAATTTTTTCTCGATTTGTTGTCACGTCATTAAAGTATTCATACAAGCAAATGCCTAAGAATGATCCTGCTATATTATAAACGTTAGAGTAGCCATTATTTTGTAGAGCCATAACGGCATTATAACTGCGCTGACCAGAGCGGCAGTGTACATAAATTGGTACATCCTTTGGAATTTCGTTCATACGTTCACGAAGCTCACTTAGTGGAATATTAATGGCGTTAATTAAATGTCCAACCTCATATTCATTTTTCTCACGGACATCCAAGATATACGCGTTATTTTCAACTAAATCTCGAACCATCTCTACATCAACTTGCTGGTAATGACCAAATAACTGATTTTGTGCAACTAGTGCTGCTAGATTAACAACATCCCGCGCTGTACTAAACATCGGAGAGTACGATAGTTCAAGCTCTTTTAGGTTTTCTAATGTACCGCCCATTGTAATCATTGTCGCAATGACGTCGATTCGTTTGTCGGCATTGCCCTTTCCGATAGTCTGAGCACCAAGAATTTTCCCTGTTGGCACTTCGTAGACAAGTTTAAAATGTAGAGGATTGCTATTTGGCATTAAGCCTACTTTGTCGGGTGCTATAATATATACACTTTTTGCTTGGAAGCCATTCGCAAGCGCTGTTTTTTCATTTAACCCTGTGGCAGCGCACGTCAGATCGAAAATTTGCACGCTTGCAGATCCGATTACTCCTTTGTTCTGTTGAGACATATTATACATATGATTGGCAGCTGCGCGTGCTTGACGCTGTGCAGGGCCTGCTAGAGCAAGGCGAGTTGGTTTATGAGTTTGTTGATGGAATACTTCAATTGCATCGCCAACAGCGTAAATCGATGGATCAGAAGTAACATAGTTGCCATCTACCTGTATACCACCTAGTTCACCGATTGTAAGCCCTGCCTCTTTGGCTAGAGAAGTTTCTGGGCGAACGCCAATCGCAAGTACGACAGCCTGCGCTTTCACTTGTTTACCAGAGTTCAGTTCTACATAATCTTCGGTTACTTTAGCGAGACCATCATTCACAATGACGTGGATACCTTTATCCATCATTTCTTTGTGTAAAATTTGTGCCATATCGTAATCGAACGGCATCATAATTTGGTTACTAAATTCGACGAGAGAGACGTTGAAACCTGCAAGACGTAGATTTTCTGCCACTTCTACACCGATAAAGCCACCACCAATTACGGCAATATCTTCTATATCATCACTTTTAACATAATTGTTTAATCGTTCGATATCTACTACATTACGAACAGTAAATACATGAGGAGAATCGACGCCCGCTAAGTTTGGTACGATGGGACTTGCGCCAGGAGATAGCACCAACGTATCGTAGCTTTCTTCATAGATAGTGTCGTTTATTAAATTCTTTACAGTTACGGTCTTTGCATCGCGGTTAATGGAAACTACTTCTTGACTAACTCGTGCTTCGATATTGTATTTTGATTGAAAAGCCTGTGGTGTCATTAAAATCAATTTGCTACTGTTTTCAACGATTCCGCTTAAATGAAACGGTAAAGAGCAATTTGAGAACGATACATTGGGACCTTTTTCAAACATAATAACCTCGGCTTGTTCATCTAAGCGACGAATTCTTGCGGCTGTTGTGGCACCGCCTGCAACGCCACCTATTACTAAAAACTTTTTACTCATGTACATACACATCCTTTTATTTTATTGTTTTATACTTATTGGGGTATAGATAAGATGGAAAGTTGAATTAACAATAAATAGTGAAGTCTATAATCTTGTTAAATCTTTATATAAGTTAATGATATACCTTGGTGGGTATATTATCAATGATAATTATTTCTTAATTTCAATATTTGTAGTGGTTTTACAAAGCAAATAATGTCTAATGATTGGGATACTGGATGTTCGAAAAATTTGGTGGGTAGAAAAAATAGCTGTTATATTCACTTATTGTTTTCCGACGTGAGCTTGTAAAAGAAAGTGCAGGCATGTATTTGTTATACTAGCAGTATTAGGAAGATACAACGGGGGTGGTACTGTTGATTTATGTGAAATTTCTTATTCAAATCATAGTCGTTTCGGGAATCATTTACTTTGTTAGTGGTCGTTTAATAGGTTCGAGTATTAATTTTGTACGAAGAGTGCTTTCTGTTGTTATAAGTGTGACACTCACTTCCTTTGTCTACTGGTATTCATACTTGCGTCATACAAATTTTTTATCGGAATCCATGATGCAAACTGTGACAGAGGTGAGTACGCTAATTTGGATAGGCAGCATGCTCCTTATCTCCATGCTGCTCTACCTCGTATTTGAGCTCTTTGATTCGAGTGGTATTGCTAGTGGAGATCGAAGACATGGACAGAGGTCGATACTATTAAGGTTACGAAGTTACTGGCGTCAACAAAAGAGATTACGCCAGGTATTAAAAATAGCAGTCACAAATGGTGTTGTACAAACAATTAAATATGCAAGACAGCGTGAAAATGAAAAGGAGCTCGCAATTGCACTCAGAACGACATTGGAGCAATGCGGTGGGATATTCATCAAATTTGGTCAAGTATTATCGACACGTAAAGAATTGTTTTCGCCCATATTCATAGATGAATTAGAACGACTTCAGCAAAGTGTGAGGCCGTTGCAACCGGAGCAAGTCACAAAGATTTTAGCACATTCCCTTCCAAAAGCTGTAGATGAGGTATTCACTTCTTTTCATATGGAGCCTTTAGCGGCAGCATCCATTGGACAAGTACATAAGGCACGACTGAAAAATTACGATGAAGTTGTGGTGAAATTACTTCGTCCAGAAGTGAAAGGCATAATGCGTGATGATTTGGATATATTAGAGGAATTCGCGAACTGGCTTACAAGCAAGTCAACGTGGGCTGAGTCGCTGGGTTTTCGAGAGTTGGCAGGTGGATTTGCGGATGGTTTGCGTGAGGAAATCCATTTAGATATTGAGGTGCGTAATACATTGCAGGTAACGAATGCGCTTGCGAAAAGTGATTATAAGGTTCGCATTCCTAAAATTTATACACAATACAGTGATGAAGACATTATTGTCATGGAATATGTACGTGGGAAAAGTGTAGCAGAAGGCGCATCAGAATTTAGACGGCTATCAATAGATCGCAGGCAGTTTGCGCAGACTGTATTGTATTCATTCTTTGAGCAAATGCTTTTTTCAGGAATATTTCATGCAGATCCGCATCCTGGCAATATATATATTGATGAGACAGATGGTACGCCGATTCTTCTCGACTTCGGAGCGGTCGGACGCTTGGGAGCGACTCAACAAGAAGGTTTAAAGCTATTTTTAATGGGTATTCAGCAGAATGATTCGAGTATCTTATATGATGGTTTAATGCTATTAGTAGAAAATGCTGCTCATGCAGAACGGGCTAGAATGGAGCAAGCAATAGATCAAATATTGTTGAAAATCACTTATGTAGATCGTATTCCAACTGAAGAGTTGATTCACTCGCTATTTACCGTTGTCCGTGATTTTGGCCTTGCGTTTTATCCCTCTGTCGGTCTGGCGCTTCGCTCATTAGTGACGTTGGATGGTACTTTGCGAATCATTGATCGACAATTTGATATTTTCACAGAGGCAAAAGATTTTTCTTCCGCCTATATGCGCGCAGCATTTCTAAAGCCTTTTAAAGAACCGATGGCTACAAAGGAACGTTTGCAAGAAGAGCTATCGATGTTAATTCCAACATTACGAAAAATGCCAAGAAGAGTTGACCAACTCATTCAACGAGTTGAAAGTGGGAAAATTATATTACACCATGATATTTTTTCAGATGAACATAATGCTCGTTTTATAACGCAGTTATTTTCACGTTTCGTCTTATTACTCGTTGGGATTACATTTGGTATTATATCTGTAGCGCTATTAGCTATCTCGCAATTTATACATGATTCCTATGCGGTTTACTTAAATACAGCAGCGTACTTAGGTCTGTTCTTATGTGCAATCCTATTAGTACGGCTATCTATTCAAGCTTTACGTTCCATGAAACAATAGGTAGGGGAAAAATTCCTCTGCCTTTTTTTTACTGCCTGAGAAATATATAGCGGTATATTACAAAACCATTACAAATAATCATTCGTCATTTGTGTAGCGGGAGTTAATTATGTGATAATGCAGTGTATTGTTGTATATTGTAGAGTAATTAAGTGATATCGATAATATTACAAAAATGTTTCGAGTTTTACTAAACTATTAAAACGACGAGAAATAGTATAAAAGTTGTGCCATTAATGCTAAACTTTAAAAGGCTAATAAAAGTATAAACGTAAATTTGATGATAAATAAAAATCGTTCAAGTGATTACATAGAACACCAAGAGCGAAATTGATGGATGAAGGGAAATGAAGATTAGTGGGTAAGCGCAATAAATGGCGTAAGTCGATGGTGCTAACATTAGCACTTGCTGGCGGCTTATTATTTAATACAGTCCAACCAACCGAAGTGCACGCAGAAGAAACTTCTCAACATATGATTGAGAAAAAAGCTCAGATTGATGCCGAAGTTAAGAAATTAGAGGCGGAATTAACAAATCTCCAAAACGATATTGACGAAAAAGTGAAAGTATTTAACCAAGTACAAGCAGATATTAAAGAAGTTGATGCGAGTATCGTGGAAACAGAAAAGCGTATTGAGCAACGTTCAGCTATTTTGAGTGAACGTATGGCTGCATACCAAGCGCAGGATAACACAGTGGGTGTTTATTTAAGCGTAGTTCTTGAAGCGAAAAGCTTTGCAGACTTAATGGACCGTGTCGTAGCGGTTAAAACATTAATGGATGCAGACCAAGAATTAGTCAATCAACAAGAAGCAGATAAAGCCAAATTAGAAGAACAAAAAGTAACTTTAGATGAAAAACAAAAAGAATTACAAAAGCAATTCCAAGCGCTTCAACAAAAAGAAAGCGAAATGGAAGTTAAAAAAGCTGAAAACGAAGCAAAATCACTTGCGTTAAAGGCTCAAATTGCATCGAAACAAGAAGAGGAACGCTTAGAGGCGGAACGGAAAGCAGCTGAAGAAGAAGCGGCTCGTTTACGTGCTCTTCAATCTGCTGCACCTGTAATGCAAACAACTAATATTAGTAATGGTGGTAAAACGCAATCAATCGTTGTTGGTTCAGGTACAGGTACAGCATCTTCTGGCGATGCTATTTCAACAGCTAAACAATTTTTAGGTCGTGGTTACGTATGGGGCGGTAGCAATCCATCAACAGGTTTTGACTGTTCAGGCCTTGTACAATGGTCATACAAGCAAGCGGGAGTTTCATTACCACGTACAGCATCTCAGCAATATTTAGCAACACAACGCATTTCCGCAAGTGAAGCACGTGTTGGTGACTTAGTATTCTTCAGCTATGGATCAGGCGTAGCACATGTCGGTATTTATCTAGGCAACAACACGATGATTGATGCGCAAAACAAAGGTGTTGTCATCGAATCACTTGATTGGTGGAATCAATATTTAGTAGGCTTCGGTCGCATTCAATAATCCTACTATTATATAGACGATTTAAATAGCAAAAAGGTCATCTTTGTAGAGCAAATTACAGAGATGGCCTTTTTAAAAGGTTAAAAAAATATAAAGGAAAGTTGCTATATGTGGCAATTACATTAAAATTCATTTTCTAGCGCATATCGCAGCTTAACTGCCACGAATGCGCTTTTCTAATAAGTTAAATTTTGAAGTTCCACTTGATAATGCCTGTTTCTTTTAAAGCGAAGAATAAAATAATAAAGAATGGTCCAGTGAGTAAACCAATAATACCAAATAGCTGAAGTCCGATAAACATTGCTATTAATGTTGGTAAAGTAGATAATCCAATATGATCTCCCATCATTTTGGGCTCGACTACTCGACGAATAATGAGTAAAATTACTGCTAAGATGAATAATTGAACAGCAATGGATGTGTTCCCCATTAATAAATGATAAAGTCCCCAAGGTGCCAAAATAATAATTGATCCCAGGAATGGAATAATGTCGATAAGCCAAATGATCAAGGTCATAGTGACAGCATATTTTGGTTGGATAAGGAGAAGTCCAACAAGTGTGACACCGCCAATAATAAAGCTAACGAGTAAATGTGCCTTCATAAAACCAAAGATTGCATCTTTTAAGCGATTGGAGATTATTTTCATCTTTTTAGCAGTAGATGGCTTTAAATATTTGTAAGTAACCTGTTTTAATTTTGGCAAATCGAGCATAAATAAAAATAGAACAATCATATATACGAGAAGACTAATAAAGAGGCTTGGAATTTCCGAAAAGAATGCGGTAACTTTGGTATAATTAAAGAAGTTTAGAAAAGATTCTTCAATTTTCTTGATGAAATCCAACGTCGTATTTTGAAGTGAGGTACTCACTTCAGCGGGGAAGTCTTCGGTATATTTAGAAATGTTATCTTGCATGTGAAGCCACATTTCCGATATCTTAGAAATATAATAAGGGGCTTGCTTAGAAACTATTATTATTTGCGACATGAGCTGTGTAATAGTAAAGTAACAAATAATAGAAATAAAGATAACGCTCATTATGTAAATGAAGGCGACTGCAATTTTACGTGACATTTTCCATTTGCGTTTAAAAAACATAACAATTGGTTCTAAGAAAAAAGCGGTAATTCCAGCCAGTATAATAGGCACGGAGACTGGTATGATAAAATATGCCGCAATTATTAGGCATATAATCACAAGCGTTCGTAAAATCAACTTTCGGGTAATAGATTTATTCATAAACTCTCCTTCTTGGTATAAATTAAGTTAAGTGTAACATAAAAAATTTAAAAGTTTATAACGTTCTGACAGAATAAAGGTAGGGATGAATCATGGAAAAAGAGGTTTTGCAACTTTTTAGTAATTTAACAGAGCTTGACCGTGAAATTCAATACGAGTCTTACGAAAAATTGATGAAAATTATGCAAGAACCAGTTGATTGGACATACGCAGTCTGGGAGCATCTCATTCAAGCCCTTACATATAAAGATGGACATGTGCGTGCGCGAGCAGTACAGTTTTTATGCGCATTGGCGGCAAAAAGTGATCCAGAAGAACGTGTACTAGAGGATTTTTTGAAAATCTGGGCAGTAACGTATGATGATAAAACCGTAACAGCAAGACATAGTCTACAAGCAATTTGGCAAATTGGTCTTGCAGGACAGGTGCAAAGAGATTTAATTGTTTCATATTTAGCAAAAAGATTCCAAACATGTATTGACGAAAAACACCCGGCACTCATGCGATATGATATTATTGTATCCTTTAAAAAGTTGTTTGATGCCACGAATGACACGAAACTATTGGAAATTGCACAAAGATTAATTGAAGAAGAACAAGATGCAAAATATAAAAAGAAATATAAGATGGCCATTCGTTAAACAAGCGTAATGGCTGTTTTTTTTATCTCCATTCAGCAGATATTTTTTGTACCGAAAGCGTAGCGACAGGTACAGAAGACTCCCACCTCTGAAGGTGGTGAGATGAATGCGGGTGTGGTTCCTTTTCAGTGGGTGTCCAAACACCTACTGAAATAGAGGAACTCAGTCTAAGAACGCCACGTCCTGTGGCAACGACTGAGTGACCAACATTATGTTGGCCCAAAGCCTCCGGCAGATGTCACGGATTTTGAATTGTGCGGACACAATTCAAAATCCGGACGCAATTACGCCAAGGCGAAATTGATTTGGAAACTCGTTTGTTGGAGAAAATTTAGTTTATTGCTATAATCATGAAAAATATGAAAAGGAGTTATATGTTAAAAGGAGGATGATTTCAATTTGATGTAGAATTAATAATTTGTAACAAAATACTGAAAAATAGGAGGTTTTATTATGTCGAAGGTGAAAAAATTCTTTTTTCCAGTATTAATACGATGAACAAGGTTTTGGTGATTTCGATCTTGGGAATGGGTTTAACTGGTGCCGTTTTAATCATCTCGGTCGCGCTGTTGTTCAAATCCCCAACGGGAAACGTGTTGCAGATGGTTGCTGCCGCCTCAACAGTAGCTTTCGCGGTGTTCGCTGTCTCGGCTCTAGTATTGCGACAGCGCTTTGAGGACAAAAGAGAGTGATATTTCTATATTTGGTTTGAATATTCTAAGTACGCCTCATAATTTGGCAACAAGTGTTAAAAGTTATGGTAGTTAGATAAAGCGGGTCAATATACAATTAGTATTAATTAATAAAGTCGGTATTAAGAAGTAGACAAATTTGTCTACTCCCAACCAATGTCGTTTTACATATCAGTTTGAAGATTTACAAAAAATGCATGAGAAATATGGTAAGAATAATTTCGTAGTTTTAGGTTTTCCTTGTGATCAGTTTGATAATCAAAATCCTGAAGATGGTGAGGAAACTATACAGCTTTGTAAAGTTAACTATGGTGTGACGTTTCCAATTTTTGAATTAGTGCAAGTAAACGGTGAGACAACACATCCATTATTCAATTATTTGAAGCATGAAGTGGATTTTCGAGAATTTGGAAAGGCGAATATGCAGGAAAAAAGCTAGCTCAATCCATTGTCCAAATTGTACCTAGCTTTTTAGATGGTCGTAATATTCACTGGAACTTTACAAAATTTTTAGTGGATGGGAACGGTAAAACGATTACTCGCTTTGAACCAACTGATTCACAACTTGATATTGAGCAAGCTATTGATAAAATCTTATAGTCATACTTTAATTAGAATTTTTGAGGGAGAAACACGAATAGCTAATCGTTATGTAGAAATAGTGCTAAGTTTTGTATATTTTCGATTAAGTTTTCCGCAATTTCGCAACTACTTTTTCAACACAATATATGATACACTGCTTTACAAGTGAATAATTCTTGCAGAATAAGGGTGCTAGGCCATAGCATAATCGGGAATTCGGTGTAAAACCGAAGCTGTTTCCGCAACTGTAAGTACAGATATCATAAAATTAAGCCACTGTCGAAGAATCATAACTCTAGTAGATGGGAAGGTTTTTATGACATCGCTACATAAAGGTAGCGAACTGTACAAGCCAGGAGACCGACCTTTATTTGAGCGTATAAATACTCTTCGGAAGTTAGGGGGATATACGGCAAATACATAGGCAATGTCGTGTCAAAGCGACGCTATTTATGCATTTTCGTCGTCTCTCTGTTAATCGGGAGCGGCTTTTTTTTATGCACTTTTACTTTCATCCAGTAAGTAAGAATAGTTTCGCGAAAGAAAGTGGGGTCTCAGGTTTGAAAAAAAATGCACGTTATTCATGTTATCCGTTTATGCGTGAAAAAATATCATTGGTAGATTATGAGATTCGTACAGATAGTTTAACAACGCATGTGGGTGTTGCATTAGCTGCTATAAAGAAAGAAACGGTTGAAGTTGTGGCAGCTGATTTGATGGCAATTTTGCCAATGGCCTATCATGTGAATGGTTCGGTGCGTGGCAAATTAGCTGTAACCGACGAAGATTTAGCATGGCTTAGCAATCGTTATGATTTTTACGTTGAGTATGTTAGGGAAGAGATTCAAAACTTTGTTTTACCTCAGGGGACGGAGGCTGCTGCTGCCCTTCATTTATGTCGAAGTGAAGCAAAGAAATCATACCGTGCCTTGCACAAAGTGTCTGAGGAGCGAGAAGTACCAACCATCCTTTTCGATTATCTAGGATTACTGGCCAATGTATTTTTCGTAATGGCTATATACATGAATCAACAGGCTGGAATCGCCGAGATTCCGTTTATAAGTAAATCATACCCAATGAAAAAGAAAAAAGGAGAATGAGTGAAGTGAAAAAATTAGTTAATTTCCAATGGCTTTCGATTTTGATGTTAGCGTTTGTCCTAGTAGGCTGCGGTACAACTGATGAAGCGAAGAATGGGGACACATCGAAGGAAGAAAAAACAGCTGAATCAGGCTATAAAGTGACAGATGATCGTGGTGTAGAAGTGACATTTGATGCTATACCAAAAACGATTGTATCCTTACAGCCAAGCAATACAGAAATCTTATTTGCATTAGGTGTAGGTGATAAAATCGTAGGTGCTACAGAGTATGATACATATCCAGCGGAAGCACAAAACATTGAACGTGTATCAGATTCTAGTACGTTTAATAGCGAACGCATTGTATCATTAAATCCAGATGTGGTGATAGCTTACTCTGCTAATGGTAAGGACGATGCGTTAAAAGGACTTGAAGATGCAGGTGTAAAAGTATTTGTTATCAAATCAGCAGCTTCATTTGAAGATGTCTATGGTGATATAGAACAAATTGCGACTGTCATGGGTGTTGAGGATAAAGGTGATCAACTAAATGAAGACATCAAGGCTAAAATAGCTGATGTTCAAGCAAAAGTAAAAGATGTAGAAAAACAAAAAAATGTTTACTTGGAAATTAGTCCGAAGCCAGAGATTTATACAGCAGGTTCAGGTACATTCCAACAAGAAATTTTAAATGCGGCTAAAGTGAACAATGTATTTGCTGACAAAAAGGATTGGGTAAAGGTTTCTGAGGAAAACGTCATTGCTAAAAACCCTGAAGTCATTCTAACAACTGTAAATTACGGCGAAGACCCTGTGGCAGAAATCATTGCTCGCAATGGTTGGAACACGATAACAGCGATTCAAAACAAAGCTGTATTTTATGTAGATGCTGATATATCCACTCGACCTGGGCCACGTATCGGGGAAGCGGTTGAGCTAGTAGCCAAAGCTGTATATCCTGAATTATTTCAATAATTGAAGATTTTTAAGAGCCGTCCTATAAGTTTGGGCGGCTTTTTGAAATATATGAATGTATACCGATACCGCCTCAGAAAGCCTTGCTAAGATGGAGAACGCGTTGGTAACAGCGGGGAAACACTACGTAGCAAAGTACACCGTTCGGGTACCGTTGACTGCCGCTCAGGTCAATTAGCGCACTGCTCAAAAATCACTTATCATCACGCAGTTTACGAGGAGTGTATGGAAAAGAAGGCAATGATATTTTTTGCGAAAAGTGGCGGCTTCACAACATGGGTGAATGCTAATTATGTGGTGTTTATCGTAAACAGTACATTTATTTTAGGAGCTTACTGTGTAAAGAAATACCCTAGTGTGAAAATTGGTATTATCCTTAGTTGTTCTATAGAATAGAGGGGAAGGTGATTGCTAATATAAGGGGGGACGTAGTGGATGACACAGTTTGACATGAAGGTTATTCCGTTTGAAGCAGTCTATAATTTCCGTGATATGGGTGGCTATAAGTCGAAAGATGGGCGTATTGTAAAAAAAGGCTTAATCTATCGTTCGGCAGCACTAGGGAAAATGACGATGGCGGATAAAGAACGCTTTGAGACATTAGGTGTGAAAACAATTTTTGATTATCGGGACAAACATGAAGCACAAAATAACCCTAATCCGACATTTTCAAATGCTAAATATATACAAATCCCAGCCAAGGGGAACCATGCTTTTGAAATGCCTACGAATACTGGGGGGCAAAATTTCTATAAAGTTGTAAGTCCAGAAATGTTCTGTGATTTTTATGCACAGATGCCCTTTAATAATGCTTCATTTAAAGAATTGATCGCCACGATTCAAAACCCTGAAAATTTAGGGCTTGTTCATCATTGTGCAGTGGGCAAGGACCGAACTGGTATAGGTGGTGCACTGATTTTATTAGCATTAGATGTCCCTGAGGAGATTATTATGCAAGATTACTTAGATACGAATGAGCTTTTACGCCCGATGGTAAATCGTATGGCACAGGCGATTCGGAAGGATTTTAATGATCGCGAATTACAGCAATTTTATGCATTAATGTCTGCTCGAGAAGATTATTTACAAGCGGCACTCGATGCAATGGATGTTCGTTATGGCTCAAAGACCGCATTTTTAGAGCAAGAGTTTGGTCTAACGCGAGACAAACGTGCACAATTACAAGCTAATTGCTTAAGTTAAAAAGACACCCTTTCACACAAGCCCTGTGAGAAGGGTTTTTTTATGTTCAACTTTCATGAGATGATAGGAAGGATTTTGCCATCCTTTCTCACCGTATAAGTCTTTACAGCAGACAAATCTATGATAAGATACAATAGGTTTTTATGCAATTTAGAGAGAGAAGTGAAAAGGATTGGCGGAGACGATTAGTGAGAAAAATGCGGCTGACCATTTAAGTTTATTTCATTTAACGTGGCCAATTTTTTTAGAAGTTTTTTTATTTATGTTAATGGGGTTAGCCGATACGTTTATGCTGAGTGCTTTATCTGATAATGCTGTATCGGGGGTTGGAGCGGCCAATCAATATATTCATATTGCAATTTTAATATTGGAAGTTGTCGGAAATGGTGCTTCGATTGTTGTTTCACAGTATCTTGGTTCAAGGCGTTACTTTGAGGCGGCGAAGATTTCGGCATTGGCAGTTACCATGAATTTATGCGTGGGACTAATTATGAGTGTCGTATTCTTCTTTGGTGCAAGTCGCTTAATGACCATGATGAATTTAAAGGGCGAAGTATTGATATATGCACAAAGCTATTTAGTTATTATTGGTAGTTTTATTTTTTTACAAGCGATTATCAATGCGTTAGCAGCAGTGATTCGTGTACATGGTTGGACAAAGCAAACGATGTATGTTTCCTTAGGCATGAACGTGCTCCATGTGGTATTAAATTATGGTTTGATTTTTGGTAATTTAGGCATGCCAGAGTTAGGTGTAAAAGGGGCAGCGATTTCTTCCGTTATTAGCCGTGGACTTGCAGTAATCGTGTTTTTATGGCTGTTGTATCAAGTGATGGAAGTTCGTGTAAAGCTAGAATATTACTTTACCTATTCAAAGGAATATGTTCAGAAAATATTAAATATTGGTTTACCGTCAGCTTTTGAGCAGGTGCTGTATCAGTTCTGTCAAATTATATTCCTTTACTATGCTACCTATTTGGGAGCCGAAACGCTGGCGGCTAGACAATATGCTATGAATATTTCTATGTTCACGTATTTATTTGCAATTGCTATAGGCACAGGGACAGCGATAATCATAGGTCGTAATGTCGGCGCCGGCAAAAAGGAGGAAGCGTACCATCAACTGTGGTCGAGTGTGCGTGCAGCTTTTATTTTCACGATAATAATGGTGGTGGCTGTGACGCTTTTCCGTACACAGCTTATGAGTATTTTTACGGATAATCCAGAGGTAATTGCTATTGGAGCGTCTGTCTTAGTACTGAGTATTTTACTTGAAACGGGGCGTACAATGAATATTGTTGTGATTAATTCATTACGTGCCTCAGGGGATGCAAGATTCCCTGTGAAAATTGGTTTTCTATCAATGGTTTGTATGAGTGTGCCACTTGGTTATTTGCTTGTATTCGTTTTAGAATGGGGCTTAGTAGGAATTTGGTTAGCTATATCGGCAGATGAATGGTTGCGTGCAATTATCGTATACTTTAGATGGAAAAGTCGAAAATGGGAGCGTTTTGCACTCGTTTCACCAACAGAGCAAAAGGAGGCGAATTAAATGGGGGCATTATCTAAACGAGCTGCGGGAGCGGCAATGATGAATAGAAATATTACTATATTTGCTTGTCCAATTTGTAAAGAGCCTATGCTTGTGCATGAACAAGGGCGGCTTGAATGTTCAATGAATCACTCTTTTGATATTGCTAAGCAAGGCTATGTGAATATGTTGACACATGGTGCTACTTCAAAATATAGTAAGGACCTTTTTGAATCTCGCAAGGCCATTATCGATAGTGGTATATACGACTTGCTTGAAGAAAAAATTAGAGAACAAATTGCTGCTGCCAAAATAGTGCTGGATACAGGCTGTGGCGAGGGTTCACATTTAGCTCGTATTATGGCGCAAAGAGAAGGTATTGGCATTGGCATTGATATTGCAAAGGAAGGAATTCTTGCTGCAGCTCGACATTATCCACAGCAAATTTGGTGTGTGGGTGACTTAGCGAAGAGTCCATTTGCAAAGACTAGCTTTGATGCGATCTTAAATATTTTATCGCCGGCGAATTATGAAGAATTCAAGAGACTATTAGTACCCGGCGGCTGTGTGATAAAGGTTGTACCGCAAAGTGGTTATTTACAAGAGCTTCGCACACAGCTATATGCTGATTCAGCTAAAGAAACGTATTCTAATGAACAAACCGTAGAACGTTTTCGAGATAGTTTTGCCGATGTGATGGTTGAACGTGTTACCTATACAGTGCCACTTGCTTCAGAGCTTGTTCCTGCACTACTTGAAATGACACCAATGGGCTGGCATAAGTCAGATGAAGCGAAAATTTCTCTACATGAAATAACAATTGATGTTGATGTGTTAGTGGGAAAGGTCTAATTGTTGTATAGGTAATTGCAGCATACTAGTCTTTTCGATTACAATAGTGATAACTATTTAATAAGATAGGAATGAGACCGTGTATAAATTTGTAGCAAGCATCGTCAAGATAATATTAAAGTTAATGGGCTCGAAGGCTCGTGTATATGAGGAGCAGAACTTACCGAAGGATGGTGGGTTTATTATTGCATGTACCCATACAGGCTATGTTGATATTTTAAACTTAGGTGTTTCCATGTATCCCCGTGAAATTTATTTTATGGCGAAGAAGCAATTGTTTGATATAAAAGGACTTGGCTGGCTCGTCGGGCATTTAAATGCCTTTCCGGTTGACCGCGATAACCCAGGGCCAAGTGTCATTAAAATACCTTCACAGTTATTGAAGGAGGGGAAAATTGTTGGGATTTTCCCTTCTGGTACTCGTAATTCAGAAGGTGCTGATTTAAAGCAAGGTGCGATTACGATTGCACAGCTGTCAAAGACGCAAATCGTACCAGCTGCTTACGTTGGTGCACGTAATGCTGGCGATGTTTTTAAGCGTGGCAAGGGTTATCTAATCTATGGCGAACCGTTTTATGTAACAGGTAAGGGTAAAGACGGACGCGAGGAATTTATGCATCATTTAGAGCATGAACTAATTGCGTTAACAGAAGAGTTACACAAGCGGATTGCAGTAGAGAAAAAGTGAAAAGAAAGCACTCAAAATCATTTGGTTTTGAGTGCTTTGTCGTAGGAGGACATTGGTATGATTCGAGTGCTTTTTGTTTGTTTAGGTAATATATGTCGTTCACCCATGGCTGAAGCAGTGATGCGTGATTTAGTAGGAAAAGAGCATCTAAGTGACGCCATTGAAGTGGATTCTGCTGCGACGAGTGCGTGGCATATTGGAGAACCACCACATCTTGGTACGCAAGATAAGCTTCGAGAGTATGGAATCTCAACGAAAGGGATGAAAGGACGACAATTACAAAAGATTGATTTCGAACAATTTAATTATATTGTTGGGATGGATCATAGTAATATTCACAACATCCACACCATGTTGGGCAATCCAGATTCACCTAAGATTTTGCGCTTTTTAGATTTAACGAGTCATAGAAAAGACGTACCTGACCCTTACTATACAGGGGATTTTCAAGAAACCTATGACTTAGCCATAGAAGGATGCCAGGCATTATTAGTAAAGATTAAACAAGATATGAAATTGTGAAAATACTACTATTTATGGTAAAGCAGTTTAAACAAAGGCTCGAAATGATGAAATTTTTTGTAATTTGACTTTCATAAAACATCACCTTAAACATTGGTATATCTAGCTTTGTAAGCATCATTGTGTTATTATTTGCAGAGTAAAGATACGATAAGTATTTAAATACCATTTACAGATGTGTAGTTGCACATCTATGATTTTTATAAACTTTATTTTCGAAAGAGAGTGGAAACAATGGGTCGTAAGTGGAACAATATTAAAGAAAAGAAGGCGTCTAAAGATCAAAGCACAAGCCGTGTAAATGCAAAATTCGGTCGCGAAATTTATGTAGCAGCAAAATCAGGCGAACCAGACCCTGAATCAAACCGCGCCCTTAAAGTTGTCCTTGAACGTGCAAAAACATATAGTGTCCCAAAACATATCATTGAAAAAGCAATTGAAAAAGCGAAAGGTGGCGGCGATGAAAACTTCGATGAGTTACGCTATGAAGGTTTTGGTCCAGCCGGCACAATGCTAATCGTGGATGCTTTAACAAACAACGTAAATCGTACGGCATCTGATGTGCGTGCAGCATTCGGTAAAAACAATGGCAACATGGGAGTAAGCGGTTCGGTGGCTTATATGTTCGATTCAACAGCTGTTATTGGTCTAGAAGGTAAATCGGCAGACGAAGTACTTGAGATTTTAATGGAAGCTGATGTTGATGCACGTGATATTCTGGAAGAAGAAGAAACAGTAATTATTTATGCAGAACCAGATCAATTCTTTGCTGCTCAAGAAGCACTAAAAGAAGCAGGCGTACAAGAATTCACGGTGGCTGAGCTTGCCATGTTACCACAAACAGAAGTTGCATTGACTGGTGAAGATGTAGCAAAATTCGAAAAATTAATTGATGCATTAGAAGACTTAGATGATGTACAAAATGTTTACCATAATGCAGATTTAGGCGAATAAAATTAAATAATGTTAAACCAGTAGCGATATCATTGCTACTGGTTTTTATTTAGGGAGGAGAATTGTAATCTAGGACCGAAAATGAATCCGATTGGATCACTTGCCACATTATTGTGGCTTCATATATTAGCGCAAAAGGGCATGAAAATAAGCTGGAGTCAGTTTTTAAAGATAGGTGTTATTCTAACTGTACCGACGCTTTTCGCTACTTTACTAGCATTAATCGCTTGGATAGTAATAATTACGTAGTAACAAAGTCGAAATAGTTGAAAAAATAGAATAATAGGTGATAATAAGGGATTAGTATACTAGTAAATTAAAGGAGGAAAGTGCTAATCATATGCGGACAGCAGATAAGTTAAGCAATAAAATTGTTTTTATTTCGTTAATTACGTTAGTAACTTTATTGATTTTTTTTATTTTGACGACAATCTATACGGCGAGATCTGCAGTTAATCAAACGATGGGCTCACAGGCAGTAGAAGTGGCGGAGAACATAGCTAAACATTTACATGCAGATGATTATGTTGAACTGTCAGAAAATCCAATAGAATCTGAATTATACTGGCAACTACGAAAAGAGTTAAATGATTTACGCGAAAAAAACGGTGTCTTGTATGCTTATACATTTGCAGCACCGAAAGTGGATCAGAAGGTAAGATTTTTAGTAGATGGTATGCCCGTAGATGACCAAGAAAATGCAGGGGTTATTGGTACTGAATCTTCATCAACAAACTACAAAGATCTTGAAAAAGTCATGGATAAGGGTAGTTATTATTCGGATATATTACATAGTGATTTTGGTGATTACTTATCAGGTACGGTGCCTTTAAAGGATGCTTCGGGTAATACTGTTGCTTACGTTGGAGTCGATATTGAAGCTACACAGGTAAGTGGGGTAAATAAGGCAGTTTTGACTTCAATCTTACCAGTTATAATAATCATTATATTAATTTTAACAGTAATTGTTATGTACGTGATGTATAGCTATGTAAACCGTGCATTAAATCCGCTAACGTATCTAGGGAGAGCTGCAGAAAGCTTCGCCCACGGTGATATTGCTAATGCAACTGTAGAGGTTGCCAAAATTCACTTAAAAGGTAAAAATGAAATTACGGTTTTTGCACAAGCCTTCCAGGAATCGTTAAGTAAATTAAAAGATACTTTCTATACTATTCAAAATCGAACTTCGACATTACAAGAAGTTATAGAGAAAATAGATTTAACATCACAGCATGTTGAAACATCCAATACGAAAATTGCAAACCGAATTATTGAGGTTGCGGCGGGCAGTGAGCAACAACAACAAAATAATAACGAAGTCGTCTTAACGATGAATGAAATGTCGATTGGCATTCAACGTTTAGCTGATACAACTTCAGAAATTGCAGAGTCTTCTTCAGCGATGACAGGGTTAGTGGAAAAGAGCGTAAGCCATTCCAAAGAAGTTGTTTCACAAATTCACAATGTAGAGGCATCCGTATTACGTACGGCCGGCCATGTTGAAGAAATGGGTGAAAAATTCCGTTCCATTGAAGAAATGGTATCGGTTATTACTAGCATTGCCGATCAAACAAATTTACTCGCATTAAATGCAGCAATTGAAGCAGCAAGGGCTGGAGAAGCAGGTAAAGGATTTGCTGTAGTGGCTGATGAGGTGCGAAAACTTGCTGAAATGTCCAAGGTTTCTGCTGATGATATTCATAAGCATTTAGAAAGTTTTAAGGACATTACAGACCGTGCACTACATGAAATGACTTGTAGTACAGAGGATGTACAGTCCGGAAATAAGGCAGTTCAGCAAATTGGTGAGAGCCTGACACAAATTCTACATTCGGTCGTTGAGGTAAATAATAAAATTCAGGATGATTCAGCAGTTATTGAGGAAATGTCTGCAGGCTCAGAGGAAATTTTAGCGACGACTGAGCAAATGCAAAATATAGCGCAGTACAGTGCACAAGGAACGAAGGAAGTGGCGGCTGCATCAGATTTACAAGTGTCCATGGTTTCAGAATTAAATGAAATTGTGAATATTCTAGAGCAAACTTCAAAAGAAGTAATTGGAGCCATTCATACATTTAAATTATGATAAACATCAAAAAGCTATTTTTCTACTGACCATAATCATGTAGAAAGATAGTTTTTTTCTTATACATAAAAATATTTTAATAGAATATTCAGACAATAAAACGACTAATTGCATATTATTTGTGATTTACCCATTGTGTAAACTTTGAAACCATTCCATAATATAGATTAATACAGGTTGTGAACGAAGAGAAAAAGGGGGGAAAGTATGAAATTTTTACGTTCAATACAGGGGAAACTAATTATCATTTCATTAGCATTACTAATAGTGCCGAGCTTAATTATTGGTATAGTTAGTTATGGGAAAGCAAAAGATGGTATGGAAAGTATTGGAGAACAAGTTATCGAAAATAGCGTTAAATCTGCTTTGCAATTAATTGAACTTGCAAATGAAAGAGTAGAAAATGGCGACATCCCTTTGGGAGTTGCGCAAGAAAGAATGCGGGAAGCATTTCTTGGACCAAAGGACAGTGAGGGAAAGCGGCCAATTAATTATCCTGGAAATCTCGGTGAGAACGGGTATATCTATGTTTTAGACGATGAGGGAACTTTAACAACCCACCCTACTCGTGAAGGGGACAATCTTTGGGAGGATAAGGATAGTAGCGGCAAGTATTTTATTCGTGAAGTAACTGATCGAGCACTGGAGGGCGGGGGTTTTACAGAATACGAGTTTGAATTACCGGGACAACAAACATTGGCTGATAAAATAATCTACTCAGAAAAAGATCCTCATTGGGGATGGATTATTGCATCGGGTACATATATGCAAGATTTTAATAAAGAAGCGAACTCATTGTTATTAGTAATTGGGCTTACACTATTTGGGGCAGTTATTATTGGAAGTATCATTGTTATCTTAGTTTCTAGACATTTGGCTTTACCTATTGGTCGCTTGTCGAAACGTGTACGTGAAGTAGCAAAAGGAAATTTAACCGTTGAAATTGAAAATCTACAACGTTCTGATGAAATTGGTCAACTAAATGTAGGCTTTAATGAAATGGTTAATCAATTAAAAACATTAATTACAGATGTTGAAGAATCGATTGTAGAAATACAAGCAACTTCTTCTAACCTTACAGCGGTGACAGAAGAAACAAATGCATATGGTGATGAAATAGTAAAAGCAATTAATGAAGTATCAAGAGGCGCAGTGCAACAGGCATCAGATGCTGAGGATACGAATCGCACAACTCTTGAATTTGCACAGCAAATCATCGTTTTACATGATAAAAACACATCCATGTTGGACTCATCACAATTGATGAAAAAGTCCAATGAGGAAGGTTTAGCAAATTTAAATCGTTTGAAGGAAAAGTCATTGGAATCGTCAACACTTATAAGTAATGTACAAACTGTTTTTGATAGTCTTATAGTGAAGGTAAGAGAAATTGAAGGCATTGTTGGAACGATTAATGAAATTTCTGATCAGACAAACCTTTTGGCGTTAAATGCATCGATTGAAGCTGCTCGTGCCGGTGAACATGGGAAGGGCTTTGCCGTAGTTGCAGAGGAAGTACGTAAACTTGCAGATCAAACATCGGTGGCGACAGAATTAGTGCGTACAACATTACGTGGTATTGAAAGTGAAACAAATTTAGTTACTGGTGAAATGCAAAAAACGAATTCCATTGTTCAAGAGCAAAATGATTCGGTAGCGATTACAGAAACATCATTTAAAGAAATTGAGTTAGCAGTCGAAAAAATCATTTCTGCAATAGAGGAAATGGCAACTGGCGTAGAATATTTAAATCAATCGAAGGATGAAATCATGCATTCTATTGAAAGTGTTGCGCATATTAGTGAGAAAAACGCTGGTGCATCAGAGGAAGTAACTGCATCTGTAGACGAGCAACAGCGTGCAATTCAACTTATTAGTGAATCCTCAAATGATTTAACGGATGAAATCTCTGCATTACAAGAGTCTATTAAGCGCTTCATATTACGATAACTAATCGGATGTTTGTACAGTAGTAAGACTTTGTACAAGCATCCTTTTTCATTGTCGGACGTTGATAGAAGTAAAGGGGTGATGCATTTGAAAAAGTGGATAACGAGGGTGATGATTCTACTAGTCTGCATGGGCGGTGTGATTTATATATGGTTAGGTGAGGAAATGAAACGTGGTGTTCAACCTGCCGCGAATGGGACAGCTACATACATGATTGTACTTGGAGCCAAGGTAAAACCAGGTGGCGTTCCTTCACTATCTTTAAAAAATAGATTAGAGGAGTCGATTGAGTATTTAAATACGTATCCACATGTAAAGGTAATTGTTTCAGGTGGACAAGGATCTGACGAGGACAGAACAGAGGCATCCGTCATGCTAGATTATTTGGTGAAAAGAGGTATTCCAGCTGAACGTATTTTAGTAGAAGACCAATCAACATCGACATACGAAAATTTATTATTTTCAAGGGATTTATTACCAAATGATATAAAGCAAATTACCATTGTTTCGAATGATTTTCATTTACAACGGGCGAAGTATTTAGCGAAGTCTTTAGGCTTTGAGGTGGATGTTGTTGCCGCAAAAACACCTAAATCGGTTGAAACAAAGTTAAGAATCCGTGAAAGAGCGGCGTTATTAAAAACATATATTTTGGGTTATTAAAGGTATATTTTGTTTCTTAATATCTTGTATTTGGCATATAATAGAAATATCACCGTGTATACGACAGAAAGAGGGGACTTCTATGACAACTTTTAAAGATTATGAATACCAGCGTCCAAATGTGGAGGCATTGAAAGAACAACAATTAGCTTTAATCGGGCAATTTAAGCTTGCACAAACTGTTGAGGAACAAAGTAATCTTATTGAGAAATTAAATAAGCTAAGTAATGACTATGCTACCATGGCAAACTTAGTTTATATTCGTGCGTCCATTGATACAAATGATGCGTTTTATCAGGTCGAACGCGATTATTTCGACGAAGTTGGCCCAGAGTTAGAAGAAGTTACTACAGAATACTATAAAGCGCTAGTTGCTTCGCCATTTCGCGGACAATTAGAAGAAAAGTGGGGACAACAGCTATTCGATTTAGCTTCCTACCAAATTAAAGGCTTTTCACCAATTGTCATCGATTTAATGCAAAAAGAGAATAAACTGGTTTCTGAGTATAATAAGCTAGTTGCCTCAGCACAAATCGAATTTAATGGTGAAACATTAACACTTGCACAGCTTGGTCCATATGCTGAATCGACTGAGCGCACCATGCGTAAAGCAGCAACTGAGGCACGATTTAGCTTTTTCGCAGAGCATGAAGAGGCGTTTGACCGATTATTTGATGAACTAGTAAAGGTACGTCACGAAATTGCTGTGAAACTGGGCTATAAAAATTATGTTGAACTTGGTTATATACGCATGAACCGTATTGATTATGATGCTAATATGGTGAAAAAATTCCGAGACCAAGTGCGTGATTTAATCGTACCTGTGGCAACAAAGCTTTTTGAACGCCAGGCGAAACGTATCGGCATCTCTGATTTTAAGTTCTATGATGAAAATTTAAACTTCTTAACAGGAAATGCTACACCAAAGGGTGACCCTGAGTGGATTGTTGCGAATGGCAAGAGTATGTACGAGGAATTATCAACTGAAACAGGTGAATTCTTTAACTTTATGATCGATAATGATCTAATGGATCTAGTGGCGAAGAAGGGGAAAGAAAGTGGCGGTTATTGTACATTTATTGAAAATTATCATGCACCGTTTATCTTTTCGAACTTCAATGGAACGTCTGGTGATATCGATGTATTGACACATGAGGCTGGACACGCCTTCCAAGTATATTCAAGCCGTAATATTGGCATTCCAGAATACTTATGGCCAACATATGAATCATGTGAAATTCACTCTATGAGTATGGAATTCTTTACGTGGCCATGGATGGAATTATTCTTCAAGGAAGACACAGAGAAGTACAAATTCGCACATTTAAGCAGTGGTTTATTATTCCTTCCTTATGGGGTTGCCGTTGATGAGTTCCAGCATGTTATTTATGAAAATCCTGAGATGACACCAGCAGAGCGTAAAGCAGCATGGAAAAAAATTGAGGAAACATATTTACCACATCGTGATTATGACGGCAATAGCTATTTAGAAGTAGGTGGTATCTGGCAGCGTCAAGCGCATATTTATGCGAGCCCGTTCTATTATATTGACTACACATTAGCGCAAATTTGTGCATTCCAATTCTGGAAACGCTCGCGTGAAGAATTTGCGGCGGCTTGGAAGGATTATATACATTTATGTGGCTTAGGTGGTTCAATGTCATTTACCAAGCTTGTGAAGGAAGCAGGATTAATTTCACCATTTGAGGAAGGCTGTGTTGAATCGGTAATTGGTGATATTGAGAACTACTTAAATTCAGTTGACGATACAAAATTATAGAATGTCCAAGAGCCAGTTCTGAATGGATATAGTGCTCCTGAAAAAATATTGAATACTCTATTTGAAAAATTTCGCGATATTCCTGCGGGACAACAAGCCAAGCAAGACCTCGGAGATGCTTTTGCATCTCCGAGGTCTTGTGGACCCCTGCGGAAAGAGAGCGGAATTTTTTTTGTATCAAAAGTTAAGGTATTAACTTGAACATGAGGGGTCCAATATGTAGGAACAAGAGGCTATTCTTCATTTCCTATCTTGATTTTTTGATTTTCATAACAGTAAAAAATTTGCGAGACTCTTGTAAGTAATAGTTACGATGAACAAATAAGTGCTATCATCATCTATAGGATTGGAAATCTTCTGTATCTGATGTTACTCTTTGATGATATGAATAATTTGCTGAATTAATACTAGGATACTTGCGAAATGGTTAATATATAAGTAGTATTTTCAGTAACTGTGATAAAAGGAAGTGACGAGAGTGACGAGGAAAGTCTGGTTTCAGGTTGGAGTAGGAATTTTACTAGCTCTATTAATTACTAAATATTTTATAGAAATACATTGGATTTTTTCACCGCTCGCTATTATTCTAAAAACTATTTTTGTGCCATTGTTATTAGGTGGCGTTTTGTATTATGTGACAGAGCCAATACAGCGATTTTTAGAGAAACGCAGATGGCCTAGGTGGGCAAGTATACTGACGATTGTCGTTGGGCTCATTGCGCTTGTTGGTGGTTTGGGCTTGATTATTGGGAGTCCAATCGCGACACAGGTAAATAATCTTGTGAAAAGTGCGCCTATGATTGGAGCAAGCATTCAAGATGCATCGGAATATGTATTACGAAACAGGGAAAATTTCCCACCGCAATTAACATCCTTTATTAATCATGTAGCAAACTCAGTACAAGATATTGCAGTAGTGGCAAGTAAAGGACTTGTTTCGTTTTTACAATCTATTGTATCTGCTTCTTTATTGGCAATTTTAATTCCATTCTTTTTCATTTTTATGTTGAAGGATCATGAGAAACTTGCGCCTTCGATTTATAAATATTTTAGTGGTGAACGTCGTGAATGGGTGAAAAAAACGTTAAGTGAAATTGACGATGTTTTACGTAGCTATATTCAGGGGCAATTGCAAATTAGTTTTTTATTGGCTCTAATTATGTATGTTGGTTTTTTAATTATTGGTTTAGAGTATTCGTTGTTACTCGTAATTTTTGCTTTCTTTATGAATATGATACCATTTATCGGACCTTGGATTGCATTGGCACCAGCTGTTGTTGTGGCTGTCATGCAAGATCCGATGCTTGTTATTTGGGTATGTGTAGTTACGCTTGTCGCACAGCAAATCGATAGCAATTTTATTACGCCAAATGTGATGGGGAAATCACTTGATATTCACCCATTAACGGTCATTACGATCATTTTAGCGGCAGGAAATATTGCTGGATTTATCGGTATTATTATAGCCGTACCGTTTTATGCGGTATTGAAGGTAATCGTGTCCAATATTTATGATGAACGAAATGCAATAAAGAAAAAGGCTACGAAGTCAGTATAGGGGTCGAAATAAAATGGAGCAAGAAATCGTTAAAGTTTTTAATGAACAGTACGAACAAATTGGAACAGCTACACGAGCTGAAGTGCATGAAAAGGGCTTATGGCATGAAACGTTTCATTGCTGGCTTGTAAATAAGGACTATATTTATTTCCAAATTCGTAGCTCTCAGAAGAAGGATTACCCTGGTTTACTTGATATTACTGCGGCAGGACATCTATTAGCGCTTGAGACAGTTGAAGCAGGTATTCGAGAAGTAAAGGAAGAGCTAGGTCTTAGTATCAATATTCAAGAAGTTGTGCGGATGGGCATGACGTCTTGCAGCATTGTATCTGAAAAGATGATTGACAATGAATTTTGTCATGTATACTTGTATCCATTTGAACATGATTGGGATTCTTTTGAGTTGCAATACGAGGAAGTATCAGGTGTTGTGAGGGCGAGACTGGATGAAGCACAATCATTCTTTTTGGGAGAAACAGTGACGCTTAATATTGAGGGTTATGAATACTTCCCAGATGGTCAACGAGGTAGAGTTGTGCGACCTGTGAGTACAGCGCAATTTGTACCGTACAGAGAGCTTTATGTTGCACAAGTTATTGAATTTGTAAAAAATGAGATGTTTAAATAGCACTATATAGTCAAAATACTTAACAGTAGGACAAGCCCATAACAAGGTTTGTCCTACTATTTTTAAACGTAGAAGTGGTAGGTAGATTGTTCAGCTCCTCGCATTTGAAATCATGTGAATTGAAATTTAGTTTCTGACAAACTCAGTAGTGAAGCTTTATGCACAATGTTTAAAAACAGATTGGTTCAACGTACAATCAGTGGGGTGAAGAAGACCCCACTGATTGAAGTTTCACCTTATAGTACGATATAACAGGCAAAATAAGTTATACTGTAAGTTAGATTGAAAGAAAAGGAGCATTTTTATATGCTAACATTTGAACAAAAGCAAGCGGTTATAGAATCATTTCCTGAACTAACGAAGAAGGAAATTTCAATGAAACGTGTAAATTATCATTTCAAGGATAGCCTATACGAAAAGACGATTGTCGTGGAGAAACTTCATCCAAATGGCAATGGTTTTGTCTTTGTAGGGGATCTACTTCGTTATGAAAACGAGGCAAGTGACAAAGGATTAGTGAATATTCGTGATTACGATGAGCAACGGCTTCGAGAAATTATTGAAGATGCTATTCAATATTTAGCGGAGGAACAAGAAGCGGAAGCACCTATCGTTGAATTATGGCGCAATCGTGAGGGCGATAAATTAGAGCTTGCCTTTGAGCAACGTTCTTGGAATATTTATCATGGAGAAAATTTAGAGGAAGCCTTTGGCACATATGATGCAGCAAAGGAATATTTACTGGAAGAGGGCTTTCGTAAAAAGAACTAAGTTAGACGGGGGAAACTTTCGATGAATGGGAAAAAATTAGTGGGCATTGTTATTGTTGTTGTAATAGTTGTATGTTTATTTTCAGTATTTACGATTACTAATTTTTATAAAAACAATCAAGAGCAGCCAAATAGCGAAAATCGTGAAATTAATAAGTCAAAGAGCTTGAATTTAATCTTACCACAGGCTACAATTATCTCGAATTCAAGATAATTGAGAGGTGGTCTGTTTATGCAGCACGTTTTTCATAAAGGAACAGATGAATCAAAACCAACCCTATTACTTTTACATGGGACAGGTGGTAACGAGCATAGCTTAATCGGCCTTGCAAAGGAAATTGATGAGACAGCGAATATATTAAGTGTTCGTGGGAATGTTATGGAAAACGGCATGCCGCGCTTTTTCCGCCGTCTTGCAGAAGGCGTCTTCGATATAGAGGATTTAATCTTCCGTACACAAGAGTTACATGATTTTTTGACTGAGGCTGCAGAACAATACGGCTTTGATCGTAAACGTATTGTAGCTATTGGTTATTCAAATGGTGCCAATATTGCAGCGAGCTTGCTATTCCATTATGAGGATGCATTAGCAGGTGCGATCTTACATCACCCTATGGTACCTAGACGAAATATCGAATTGCCAATATTATCTTCGATTCCAGTGTTTATCGCTGCTGGTACGAATGATGCTATGTGTACAGCTCAAGAATCACAAGACTTGGAGGCGCTTTTGTCTGCTGCCGGAGCCGACGTAATGACCAAGTGGTTTAATTACGGCCATCAACTAACAATGCCTGAGGTAGAAGCTGCTAGGGAATGGTATAAAATTAATTATACTGAAGCCTAGATTCGATAGTTCTACGAATAAAGCTAGAGATTATTAAAAATACCGAGGACATCTGTAATAGACGTTCTCGGTTTTTTATGTTTCTAATATCGGGTATTATTTATTCTTTTTAGCAAAAGGTAACCACCAGTTCCAATCGCCAAATAGTTTCATGAGACTAGGGACAAGCATAAGGCGAATGATTGTTGCATCGATGGCAACTGCGACCGCAATGCCGACCCCGATTTGCTTCACGGGCATTACATCTGTGAAAGCAAATGCTCCTGTAATAACAATCATGATGAGTGCAGCAGATGTAATAATACGGCTAGTAGATGTCAGCCCATCAATTGTTGCGCGTGTATTATCTGAACCTTTTAGATATTCCTCCTGAATACGTGATATTAAGAAGACTTCATAGTCCATACTCAAGCCGAACACAAGACAGAATACGATTACTGGAATAATAAGAACAATGGAACCAGCTTCGATTCCGAAATGACCATATTGGAAAATATACACGAGAATCCCAAATGCCGAAGATAATCCAATGATATTCATCATAATGGCTTTAATGGGGATTAAAATAGAACGGAAAGCGAGCATTAAAATAAAGAAAGTTGACACGATAATAATCAATACTGCTAAGAATATTTTACTCGCAATTTCATCGAAAATTTCTTGGTTAAATTTCGCATGTCCACCAAGCGCAAAATCGACCCCTAAATCTTTGTCCATCCACGTTCTAGCAAAATCTTGGGCAGCGGTGGATGAACCAGCAACATTTAATGTAATAGGGATAAACAATTGTGTATCCTTTGAAAAAGCATTGAGAACTGGTTTTAATTGTTCCGCTGCTTGCGGAATTTCCAACGAAGCTGATAATTCATCGGGTGTTTTGATATTAGCGGTAGTAAAAATAGTCGATACTGTATCTACAAGCGGATCTTCCAGTAGTTGTTCTTGAATCGTGTAAATAATGTTTCTCGCCTCTTCATCATCCCAACCTTTCTTGCGCTCTGCAAGTAAGTATAAAGTGGAAGTTTCGCCAAGCCCAAATGTTTCATCTAACTTATCGTATGCTGCACGTGCATCGTATTTTGTTGGTAAAGAATCCACCTGTGGAATCGTCAGTCGAATATCTTTTAGTGGAATCATGCCGATACCAAGTAAAAGTAAAGCCACAATGACAATAGTTACTGGTCGTTTCATGACGAAGCCTGCAAAGCCTCGCCAACGATTTGCGCCTCCTGGCTTTACACGTAGTATACGCCACTTATTTAAACGATCCCCTAATAACATCATTGTGGCTGGTAATAATGTTAGACCAGAAATCACTGCAAGTAACACAACGATTGTGCCACCTAGTGCGATATTGTGAAAAATTTCTACGTTAATTACTATCATTGCACCAAGACCAATCATTACACAAACGGCGGAAAATATAATTGAACGTCCAGCTGTTTGAATAGCTGTTTGGATAGCTTGTGCGATCGATGTGTGTGCACGTTCTTCGCGATAACGATTGATAAATAGTAGCGCAAAATCAATGCTTAATGCGAGCCCTAACATTGGTACGATATTTAACACGAAAATGGATAAATTAACACCACCGCTTAATAATGTCAGAATCCCAAATGCTGTGACAACTGTAACGACACCAATGATAATCGGTAATATGGCCGCTACAACAGTCCCAAAAGCAAGTAATAGTACGACAATGGCAATTGGTAGACCTATTGCTTCGGCGGATGCTAAATCTTTTTGACTTGCAGTATTAATATCCTCTGAAATAACAGGTCCACCCGTTATACTGACACCGTCATCCTCTATTAGTGAACGAACTTCTTTTACGACTTCAGGAAGATTTTCAACATCATTATTAAAATGAACCATCGCATAGGCAATACCATTCTTTTGCAAAGAGGCATCTTCCAGCGGTGACTGAATAGAATGAATGGCTTCGATATCGTCTAATTTTTGCAATGTCTCTTGTATTTTTTTATCCTCTGCGGGATCAAAGACCACTAAAACTGTATCAGCAGGTAAATCAAATGTTTTTGCTAGCTCATTTGTTACATAGGAATGATCAGCTTCGACAAAAAAACCGTCCCCTTGGAGTTTACTTGGAAGCTGTATGGCAAACACTACCATTGCAATAAAAAGAACAAGCCATATAGCAACGATGACCTTTGCATGAGCAGTGATGAATTTTGAGAAAGTTTTCATATTGATTATGTAGCCCCCTTTTTACACTAGTGTAAAGGTTGTGTCACATTTTGTCGTGTGACAAAGTAAAGACTCCTGCCCATAAAAGAGCAGGAGTCAAAAAAACATCCGTTGGAGAATTTAATGTTATGGAGCAGGCGTTTAAACGCATAGTCAATAACATTAAAAGAATAGTGATAAGCAGAAATATATTATAGATGCCATTACAGCTGAAATTGGCATCGTGATGATCCAAGTAGTTACAATTTTACGTGCCATGCCCCAGTTTACACCACGTACACGTTGTGCAGAACCAACACCCATGATAGATGAAGAAATAACGTGTGTTGTGGATACTGGCAAGTGAACTAAAGTAGCACCAAAAATAACTGTTGCGGAAGCTAAGTCCGCTGCCACTCCATTAACTGGACGGATTTTCATGATTTTACCGCCAACAGTTTTAATAATTTTATAGCCACCAATAGAAGTACCAAGACCCATAGCGGTTGCTGCAGCAGCTCGAATCCAGAAAGGGATTTCGTCCCCTGAGTGCAAGCCACCTGCAATTAACGCCATCGTCATAATCCCCATCGCTTTTTGCGCATCGTTTGTACCATGCGTAAACGATTGAATAGCGGCAGTGAAAATTTGCATTGTACGGAAGCCTTTATTTGTACGGTACAAATTTAAGTTTTTAAACAGTAATTTAAACAATGTCATCATTAGAAAGCCAGCGCAAATGGCAATGATTGGCGAAAGCACTAATGCCGTTAAGATTTTTGTAAAACCACCATAGTTAAGTACATCGAAACCAGCAGAGGCTATGGCTGCGCCAGCAATTGAACCGATTAACGTATGGGATGAGCTTGATGGTATACCAAAATACCAAGTAAGTAAATTCCAAATAATAGCTGAGAATAACGCCGCTAATATAACGACAGAACCTGTTGTGTCACCTTCAAAGGCATTTAAAGCAAAGGGATCTACAATGTCTTTTGTAAGTGCCTTTGCTACACCTACGAAGGTAATAGCACCGATGAAATTCATCGTAGCTGCCATAATAATTGCCACACGTGGTGGCAATGCTCTAGTGGAAACCGAAGTAGCGATAGCATTTGCTGTATCATGGAAACCATTAATAAAGTCAAATGTTAGGGCAAAGATGACGACTAGTACGGTTAATATAATAATTGTGTCCATTGTAAGTGCCCAGCTCCTAATTACGCGTTACGCATGATAATTGTTTCCATTGTGTTGGCAACGTTTTGACAATAATCAGCGATATCTTCTAATTGTTCATAAATATCTTTAAACTTAATAATTCGGATTGGATCTTTTTCATTTAAAAACAATTGCTTAATCGAAGTACGTTGCACTTCATCACATTCGCGCTCATAGTCTTTAATTAAAATTGCATGTGGGCGCATGCCGATAAGATTCTTTTTCTTTAACTCTTCAGTTGCTTTAACAATTTCGTCGGCACTTTTAGAAATATAGCCTAGGAAAATACGCATTGATTCGTCAACTTCTGTCAATGAGAACATTTCAAAGTGAGCGATACAATGCTCCGTACCATCTAACACATCGTCCATACGAATCGCTAATTCTAAAATATCCTCGCGCTCGATAGGTGTCATAAATGATTTATTTAGCATCACGATTAGCTCATGAATAAGTTTATCGCCAGCTGTTTCGTAATTTTTCATGGTAATGCTAATCTCTTTCAAGTCAGCTACACTGTTAATCCGAAAATCATTTGCGTAATGTACGGCCTCTCTTATATTCTCAGCAATTTTATGCAATGCTACAAAGAAAGGGTCTTGTTTTTTTGAGTTAAGCATGTAAATCGAATCCTCCTGGATGTATATAAAATAATCGACCATTAAACTTTACTATCATAACAAAATCTTTAGTTTATCTACATAAAATTCATCTAATCTCCATAAAACTTTACATTCCCGTAATATTTAATTTGTTCACAAATAGGAATGGTATTGATTGTACTCATTTTTATAGGTACAGAAAAAAGCCTATAGAACAACATTTTTTAAAAAATAAAAAGCTGTTTAGTACAGAAAATAGCCTTGCGGATTACTGTTTTTTAGCTCTGTTTTAGATTTAATTGTAAAGGGATTGTAAAGGCGTTCGATTGTTATTAGTGTTCCCTGTTTTCTTAAGAATATCTTCACTTTTATCCTTCAATATTATTAAGAATTCTTTTCTACAATGGAGTAAGAATGAGAAGGGAGCGTTTAAACGATAATGATCCAAGTCGAGAATTTACAACATACATTTTTAATAGGGAAAAAGGGTAAGGAAAAGCGTGTGCCAGTATTAAAGGGCGTAAACTTTGAAGTGAAGCAGGGAGAGATTGTCGCAATTGTTGGCAAAAGTGGCTCTGGTAAATCAACTTTGCTACAAACTTTAGCGGGATTTATGAAGTCTGAACAAGGCTCCATAAAGGTAAACGGACAGGAAACTGCAAAGCTTACAGAAACGGAGAGTGCAGCTTTTCGCTTGCGACAGTTCGGGTTTATCTTTCAAAACTTTCAACTGATGCCTGGCTTGACGGCGTTTGAAAATATCGAGTTACCTTTAAAATTACAAGGTACTAGCAAGGCGGTTCGAAAAGAAAAAGTGAAAAAAATAATGGACAAGGTCGGACTAGCTGAGGTAGCAGACCATTATCCGAATGAATTATCAGGTGGTCAGCAACAACGTGTTAGTATTGCAAGAGCTTTGATTACGAATCCACCTATCTTGCTAGCAGATGAGCCGACAGGAAGCCTTGACTCTGAAACAGAGCAGGATATTTTACTGCTCATACAAAGCTTGAACCGCGAATATGGCTTAACCTTTGTCATTATTACGCATGATGAAGAAGTAGCGACGATTGCACATCGACGTTTTCGTATGTATGATGGCGAGCTTGTAAAGGAGGATGCGTAACATGTTATTTAAGGATCAACTAGACTTTGTCACACAACATATTAAGAAAAATAAATTACGCGTTTTTATGACAGTGTTAGCTGCAACAATGGGTTGTGCATTTTTGATTGTACTTGCATCCGTAGGCTTTGGCTTACAAGATTCAATTCGTAATGAAATATTATCAGATGAAAAGGTTACGAAGATTCAAGTATACGGAGACGGGCAATTTACAGACGAACAAATAGATGAAATTAAGGCGATAGAGCATGTTGAAACTGTACTTGAAACTGTATCCGTCAATGCAAATGCGCATTCCTTTTTTGAGGATCGTGATACAAACTCCAATTTATATGTAACAGATATGCAGGATTTCGAGAAAGTTATGGGGAAACTTGCAGAAGGGAGATATCCGACAAAACCTAATGAAATCATTGTGGGCTACCACTTTGGTCAAACACTATTAAATGATGCAGAACGTGATGTAATTCAAGAAAAAAATAAGAAAGCTGAAGCGGAAGAAACCTATTATGATGGCAATGAGGAAGGTTATAAAGATTCCTTAATTGGTCAAGAAATTGAAATGTCTTTAGTGCCTAATATTGCTGAAGGTACTGAGTCTGAAAAAATGACATACACCATTGTCGGCGTGACTAAAAAGCCTTCTTATGATTGGAAGATTGAGAACTCTGTTTATATGGATACAGAACAGCAAGCTGTATTAGCTGCGAACATGTCAACAACAGGCGATTTACTAGACGATGAAATGTTCTATGCGGAATTTAATATTTTTGCAGACAGTATGGAAAATGTAAAACCTATTTTAGAGAAGCTAAAGAGCAAAGGGTACAGCGTTTTCTCTGTAACTGAACAATTAGAGCAGATGGACGTATTCTTCCTTGTATTGAAAATTGGCTTAATATTTGTTGGGACGATCGCGGTATTGATTGCTTCGATTGGAATTTTTAATACGATGACGATGGCTGTTACAGAGCGTACACGTGAAATTGGTGTGTTAAAGGCTATTGGAGCTAGTCCAAAACTAATTCAACGCTTGTTTTTAATGGAGAGCACGTTTATAGGAATCCTGGGTACGTTGATTGCTGTAGTGATTTCATATGTCATTAGCTTTGCTGCAAATGCAGTATTGCCATTTATTCTTAAAGCAGCTACCGGGGAAGAAGCATTTAGTACGAATGACATTACGTTCTCGCTAATTCCATGGCAGCTTGTGGTTATTGCATCAGCTATAAGTGTTGGTGTAGCAATGATTTCGGGTTACAGACCAGCACGGAAGGCAACGAAAATAGATGTTATTCAAGCATTACGACAAGAGTTATAATTTCATAGGTGACACTTCAACAAAAAACGAAGCTAATGGCAATAGGACAGCGATATGACAAAATTTTTGGTAGCTACCTATTTCGGTCAGTTCGTTTTCTAGGCAACCTAAATAACCCGAGACACATATTTTGTCTCGGGTTTTCATAATTATAAGTATGATTTTAGTTCATTAGCTAAAAATGGCTTCGCATTCAACAGTGTTACAAAGGCATCATATTTGGCACGTTGTTCTGGACTAGTTTTTTTGCCAGTACGATACGCTCGTATTAAAATATTTTTCGGCGTATTTTCCATGTCTATAAACTCCAGTAATTGTGCTTCATAGCCAACCAGAGATAGTATTTCTGCGCGAATAGCATCAGTCGCTAGAGCAGCAAAGCGTTCACGGACAAGCCCATGCTGTAGCATAATGTCGAGAGCCGGAGTATGAAGTTGGCGGTTTAACTCATGCTGACAACAAGGTACACTTAATATAACACTTGCCCCCCATTTGACAGCACGTGATAATGCCATATCCGTTGCTACATCACAGGCATGTAATGTCACCACCATGTCCACTGTGGACTCATCATTATAGTCATTAATATCCCCGACTAAAAATTCAAGCTGTTCATAGCCTAAATCCTGTGCGATACAGGAGCACTCCTCGATCACTTCCTTTTTTAAATCTAAGCCAGTAACGCGAATGTCCAAGCCCTTTTCAATTTTTAAATAATGATATAAAGCAAAGGTTAAATATGATTTTCCTGAACCAAAATCTAGAATACGAACTGGTCGATCTTTAGGTAAATAGGCTAAAGCATCGTCGATAAATTCAATGAAACGGTTAATTTGTTTAAATTTATCGTACTTTTGCTTTTTAACCTTACCTTCCTCTGTTTGTACACCAAGTCGAATTAAAAATGGGTAAGGTGTCGCATCGTCAAGTAAGTAGTTTTTCTTTCGATTATGCGAGAGGTTTACTGATTTTGGTGCCTCTGTATTATTGGATTTCCATAATACTTTGTTTTTTTTCGAAAGTTGTACTTGTACTTTTTCACCCATAAAATCTATATGTGCTTGACGAAAATCTTCGAAAAAAGCTTCAAGCTTAGTCGGGAATTCCGCCAGTTGAACGTTTTCATGTTTCAAGATGCGTTCATATTGGTATTCAATTTGTATATGATAAACGTCTTTTAACATTAATGGTTTTAGTTTAATACGCTTTACTTCATTTGATTTCATTCGTGGCTGACTAATTGTAGCCGCTATGAGTTGTTGTTGTAAAATTTGCTCTTGCAGTTGAGCCTTCATTTCTTCAAATGTCATTTTTTCGCCTTCTTCATTGTGTGATAGATGGCAATAGTGTAACACAATTTTTTAAGAGCTACGTTAAATTCAATTTCTAACTGTTTGGATTGTGATGACGTGCGGAACAAGAGTGGATGTCCTTTTCTAATGATACCGAGTAAAAGTCACAGATTGGGGCATTATATGGTAAGATGGAGAAAATTTGTCGTAGCGTCACCAAGGCGTTGGTGGGAGGTTTGTGAATGGATAGAATAAAGGAAGTAGATGTACTGCAGGAAAAGGCAATTTTAGTTGGTGTGAATTTGCGTAATGATACGCATTTTGATTATTCCATTGAAGAGCTTACAAATTTAGCAGAAGCTTTGAATGTGGAAGTTGTAGGCACCGTGACGCAAAACTTAGAGCGTGTTACGCCTTCTCATTATGTGGGAACGGGTAAAATCGAAGAAATTAAAAATTTTTATGATGAAGCGCAAGCCAATCTCGTCATTTTTAATGATGAATTGTCTCCTTCTCAAATCCGCAATCTAGAACGCGATTTAGAAACGAAGGTTATTGATCGGACAATGCTTATTTTAGATATTTTCGGTCGTCGTGCTAAAACTCGTGAAGCCCAAATGCAGGTAGAATTGGCACAGCTACAATATATGTTGCCACGTTTAGTCGGATTACATGCTTCACTTAGCCGTCAAGGTGGAGGTACAGGGGGCGGCTTTAAAAACCGTGGTGCCGGTGAGACAAAGCTTGAGTTGGATCGTCGTAAAATTGAGGATCAGATTTCAAAAATTAAAAAAGACCTAGAGCAAGTGAAGGAACAACGGGAAACACAGCGTAAGCAAAGACGCAAAAATGCTATACCTGTCGTATCCATTGTTGGCTATACGAATGCTGGGAAATCAACCATTATGAACCAGTTTCTTGCGAAAATTGGACAAGAGGATCATAAACAAGTATTTGAGAAGGATATGCTATTTGCAACACTCGAAACGTCTGTGCGTCAGATAGAGTTGTCCGATAATAAATCATTTTTATTAACGGATACAGTCGGCTTTGTTAGCAAATTACCTCATCATTTGGTTAAGGCCTTTCGCTCGACACTAGAAGAGGCACGTGATGCAGATTTACTGCTTCATGTTGTAGATGTGTCCAATGAGGAGCATGGTTTTATGATGGATGTAACGAATGAGACGTTAAAGGCAGTTGGGGTTGAAGGCATTCCAACTATTTATGTATATAATAAAGCGGATCTAGCAAATGTTCCTTACCCGATAATCAGTGGCGATAATATTTGGATTTCTGCAAAGCAGGGTGTTGGCTTAGACGAATTACTACAAATGATACGTCAGTATATTTTCTCTGATTATATAACATGTAAAATGCTTATTCCTTATGAACAAGGAAATGTGGTGTCTTATCTAAATGAAAAATCAACCATTCATGAAACGGCATATGAAGAAGAGGGTACCTTATTGACGCTTGAAGCAAAAGAAGCTGATTATGCAAAGTATCAGCAATATGTCGTTAAATAACAATGATGGAATCAACGACGAATATCGTCGTTGTTTTTTTATGGAATGAGATATATAGAAAATTCAGATTAAATATTATTTTGGAATAATTTGATGTAGGGATACGGTAAAAGAGTAAGAAAACTTAGATATATCAATGATTTTAGCGAAAATAACTAGAATCAATCAGAATTTAGTGAAAAATGATAAACTTTCAACATTTAAAAAAACTGTTGATAAAGTGATGAAAACGCTTTACTATGATGAAATATAGTTTTTTTTCCTTATTTATGGGTAATAATATTATTAAGGGATAATAAAAACGGGAGAGGGTATTGTATGTCTACTAAAGATGAAATTGTAAAATCCGTCCCTCAAAATGGCTTTGTCGGACACCCTAAAGGGCTCTTTACTTTATTTTTCACTGAATTCTGGGAACGTTTTTCATACTATGGTATGCGAGCGATTCTAATTTTCTTTATGTATTATGAGTTGAATGAAGGCGGTTTAGGTTTAGATCGTGGTACAGCAAACTCCATTATGGCTATCTATGGATCACTTGTCTATATGTCGGGTATAATCGGTGGTTGGATTGCCGACCGACTTTTAGGTACGCGTAGAACTATATTTTATGGTGGCGTATTAATAATGATTGGTCATTTACTGTTAGCATTTCCTGGAGGCGTGAGCATGTTGTTTGTCTCAATGGCCTTTATTGTTATTGGTACGGGGCTATTAAAACCAAATGTCTCAAGTGTTGTTGGAGATATTTATGCTGAGACAGATAGTCGTCGCGATGCAGGTTTCTCAATTTTCTATATGGGTATTAATATGGGTGCGTTTATTGCGCCGTTTATTGTCGGAACAATTGGACAAAAGTATAGCTTCCATTTAGGATTTGGTTTAGCAGGTATTGGTATGCTAATTGGTTTAATCGTTTATAAGGCAACAGAGAAAAAATATTTAGGTTTAGCAGGCTTACAGGTAAATAATCCATTAAAGCCTGAAGAACGTAAAAAAGTATTTACGCAATTCGGCATTATTGCCTTACTAATAATAATTGCAGGTGCGATTGGCATTAAAACAGGCATACTAACAATGAATGTCTTTAGTCTAATCATTACCGCATTAGGTATTATCATTCCAACAGTGTTCTTTATCTATATGTATCGCAGCGAGAAAACAACGAAGGATGAGAAATCTCGTCTGCTTGCTTATATTCCGCTATTTATATCTGCTGTTATGTTCTGGGCCATCCAAGAACAAGGGGCAACTATTTTAGCAACGTATGCAGATGAGCGTACTCGTTTAAACATTGGTGGCTTTCATCTTCAATCGTCTTGGTTTCAATCTTTAAATCCATTATTCGTTATTACCATGGCTCCGTTATTCGCCATGCTATGGCTAAAATGGGGCGATAAGCAACCGAAGACACCACGTAAGTTCTCTTACGCATTATTCTTTGCGGGATTATCATTTTTAGTGATGATGATTCCGGCGCACCTATCTGGTGGACAAGTATTGGTGAGTCCTTGGTGGTTAGTGCTGTCATTCTTCTTAGTTGTGGTAGGGGAATTATTGCTATCACCGGTAGGTCTTTCAGCTACAACGAAATTAGCACCACAGGCTTTTGCAGCACAGACAATGTCACTATGGTTCTTAACAAGCGCCGCAGCGCAAGCCATTAACGCACAGCTTGTAAAGGTATATGAAGTCGTAAGTGAATTCACGTACTTTGGCTTTTTAGGTTTATTGTCAATCGTTATTGGTGTGATCTTATTATTGCTTTCACCAATTATATCTAAAGCAATGCGCGGTATTAATTAGTAAAAGGATGTCAGGGTAGTCTAGTGATGGACTGCTCCGGACATCTTTTTTTGTGTTTCGTGTGGTTGATTTGCTAAATAAGGGCATAAGTTTCTGTGTAGAAAAGAAATTTTTTCCGTTATAATAATCTTAATAGTATGAAAATTAAAGGGGTGGTTGCTATGAAAGAAGCGTTGGATCGCTTGAGACCAAGGTTAATGGAGATTTTTACGTATTTACATGCACATCCAGAGAAAAGCTGGTATGAGATAGAAACAACTAATTATATTATTGATCTACTAACGCGTGAAGGATTTTCTCCAAAACGCTTTAAAAATTGTACAGGACTCTATGTGGACGTAGGAGAAGGTAAGCCAAAAGTTGGTTTGCGTACGGATATGGATGCGTTGTGGCAGGAGATAGATGGTGAGTTCCGCGCCAATCACTCCTGTGGGCATGATGGACATATGACGATGGCCATTGGTGCTCTTTTATTGTTGAAAGAACAACCACAATCATTCAATGGCACAATTCGTGTAATTTTCCAACCAGCAGAAGAAAAGGGGACGGGTGCGTTAGCGATTCTACAAGAAGGAATAATCGATGATTTAGACTATCTATTTGGTGTTCATGTAAGACCTGTACATGAACTAGAGGATGGTGCCTATTGTGCTGCATTGTACCATGGTGCTTCGAGGCTGCTTGAAGGGGAAATTATTGGCGAGGATGCACATGCTGCAAGACCGCATCTTGGTATCAATGCGATTGAGGTAGGGGCAACCATTATAGAAGATTTGCGTACGATTCATACAGATCCTATGATCCCTGTATCGATCAAGATGACAAAATTTCAAGCAGGGGGAGGGTCGGGCAATATAATTCCCGGAAGAGCATCTTTCACTATTGATATACGAGCTCAACAAAATGATGTCATGGATACACTTGCTCAAGGTGTAAAGCGAGTAATAGATTCTTCGAAAATCTTGCATAAAGTTCAAATTGAGTTACGTACGGTTGCGAACATTGTGGCGGCAGAGGTAGATTCAAGTGCGCAATGTATTATGGAGCAGGCGATTGTGAAAGCGACAGGTTTATCGAATTTAAGAAAGCCTATACGAACACCAGGGGGTGAGGATTTCCACCATTATGCTGTTCAACGACCACATTTAAAATCTACAATGCTAGGTCTAGGCTGTGGTTTAACACCAGGATTGCACCATCCGAAGATGAAATTTAAGCAGGCAAGGCTTGTCACTGGGGTTGAAATTCTTACAAGGGCTATATTGCTAGCATTAAAAACAGGGAATATAGGGGAGGCGTCAGTATAATGTTAGAAAAAGTATGTATAAAGAAAGTGATAACACCTGTAGAAATTGTAAAAGTGCAACACTTAAATGCAGAAATATGGGGAAGTCAGGCAATTCCCTCACACCAGTTGCTCGCCGTTGTGCAAAATGGGGGATTAATACATGGTGCCTATCTGGAAGATCAACTGATTGGCTTTAATTACTGTTTTGTTGGCTATCAAGAAGGCAAAATGTATCTTCACTCGCACATGATTGGCGTGGAGAAAACATATCGTGAACAAGGTGTAGGGGAATTATTAAAACATGCACAACAAGATTATGCAAAAGAAAATGAGTTTCATCTTGTGCGCTGGCTATTCGATCCCTTAGAAGCACGGTTGGCTAATTTATCTTTCTTGAAATTAAATGCCGTTAGCTGTCAATACAAAACGGATTACTATGGTCCATTACAAGATGATTTTAATGAAGGACTACCCTCAGATCGACTTGTTGTTGAGTGGTGGGTTGAGCGCAACCATGTAGATGATTGCTTAGATGAATTAGAAGAAATTGCAGAAGAAATTGTTCCGTGGTCAATGACGGTGGATGGACTCCCTGTACTTGATAAAGATGGTGAATTTCAGCGCGACCAAATATTTATTAGGGATGCTTACTTATTAGCAATTCCACAATATTTGCAAAAAATGAAAGTAGAAAGTCCGAAGCTTGGGGAGGACTGGCGATATAAGATCCGTACAATTTTAACGACCTTATTTGAACAGGAGTATGCTATCGTTCGAGTGAAAAAGCACAAGGAATATGTGAATTTTTATCTGTTAGTTAGACGCTCTTTATTAGCCTTATAATAAGAATAAGGAGTGAATGCTTATGAGAATAGAAGAAATTACAATTAGACATTTGAAAATGGCGATGAAAGCCCCATTTAAAACAAGTTTTGGTACGATTCATGAAAAAGAATTATTACTTCTAGAAGTGAAGGATGTATCCGGAACGATTGGATGGGGAGAAGCGGTAGCCTTTGTAGCACCGTGGTATACAGAGGAGACATTAAAAACGACATGGCATATGCTAGAGGACTTTTTAATGCCTACCTTGCTACATAAAGATATTGTGCATCCGGATGAGGTCAGTGCTATGTTTGCCTCTATCCGGCGTAATTGCATGGCGAAGGCTTCAATTGAAGGAGCGGTTTGGGATATATATGCACAGCAAACGAAGCAGTCTCTTGCCCACGCATTAGGCGGAAGTAAGGAGATGATTGAGGTAGGAATTAGTGTAGGGATTCAATTGTCCACCGAGAAATTAATAGATTTGATAAAAGGCTATGTGGAAATGGGTTATAAACGTGTAAAAATAAAAATAAAACCAGGTCAAGATGTTGAAGTGATTCGTGCTATTCGTGCTGAATTCCCAGACTTGCCTTTAATGGCGGATGCAAATTCTGCCTATACTTTACGTGACATTGAGGTGTTACAGCAACTTGATGCATACAACTTACTAATGATAGAGCAGCCACTTGCGGCCGACGATATCATAGATCATGCCAAACTACAAAAGCAGTTGAAAACGCCAATTTGTTTAGATGAAAGTATTACATCTTTGGAGGATGCTCGAAAGGCGATAGAACTTGGTAGCTGTGGTGTCATAAATATTAAAATTGGACGGGTAGGAGGCTTAACTGAAGCTAAGAGAATTCATGACTTGTGTAAAGAAAAAAATATTCCTGTTTGGTGTGGCGGTATGTTAGAGGCTGGAATCGGACGAGCGCATAATATTGCCTTAACGTCACTCGCTAATTTTATATTGCCTGGCGATACAGCGGGTTCAAATCATTATTGGTATGAGGATATTATTACACCTGAAGTGATTGTAGAAGATGGCTATATTCGTATTCCACAGACTATTGGTATTGGGTATACGCCTAATTTGGACGTAATTGAAAAATTGACAATCAGCAAGAAAATCTACAAATAGAAACATTCATTAGCGGGAGTCGTAGTACCTGCTAGCACGGGATAAATTAACGGGGAGAGAATTGATTGAAAAAGAGTTTGCAAATCGGTGGTGCCTATGTAGGAATTATCGTCGGTGCGGGGTTTGCATCAGGACAGGAAATCGTACAGTACTTTACGAGCTATGGCTATAAGGGGATTTATGGCGCACTTATTGCTACATTAGGATTTGCCTTTGTAGGAATGTGTATTGCGCAAATTAGCTCAAGACTGCGTACAACATCACATAAGGATTTGATTTATCAAATTTCAGGTAATACTATTGGTTTCGTGATGGATTATTTACTGTCACTCTTTTTATTTGGCGTGGCCGTAATTATGTTTGCTGGAGCGGGCGCTACATTTGAGCAAATGTTTGGCCTGCCGGTCTGGATGGGAAGTATTTTTATGATAGCCCTAACCATTGTCACAGTGATGATGAATGTGAAAAGTATCATTAACATTATAGCCATTGCTACACCCTATTTGCTAGCAGTCGTAACAGTTATAGCAGTTTATTCATTAGCGACGATGGAATTATCCTTTGCAGAACAAGTTGTGATTGCCGAACAACAATTAAGAGTAGAATCCAAAAGCTGGTGGGTCACGGCTTTACTATACATGTCCTTTAATATGGGTGTATGTTTCTCACTTCTTACCGTGATGTGTGGATCTATACGAAATGAAAGAGTTGCTGGCTTGGGAGGCATTATCGGAGGGATTCTGCTAGGAGCATTAATCTTACTCATTAATCTCTCGCTACTTGCCAAGATGAATATCGTAGGCGGATTAGATATCCCGATGCTCGCCTTAGCGAATGAAATACATCCGATAATTGGTCTATTAATGTCACTATCATTGTTAGGCATGATTTATAATACAGCAGTTGGGATGTTTTACTCGTTCATGGTACGCTTCTTTAAACCGAAAAAGCCTAGCTTTAAGGTTGCTGTACTCTTCTTAGGTGCATTAGGCTTTTTAGCAAGTCTTGCAGGTTTCACAACACTCGTATCGAAATTATATGCTGTGATGGGTTATCTAGGTTTTATCTTAGTGGTGTCAATTGTTTTTGCTTGGTTAAGGGGAATACGTAGATTAGCTTGATTAATAAGGTGATTGAGAAAAGTAAAATGCTTTATTCTCAATTACCTTTTTCATTTGGATAAAAAACTTGTGGAAGATTGAATTGTTTTTGTCTTAAAAAAAGTCAGAAATGTCGATAAATCATTATTTATACTTGTTTTTTAGTCAATGTAAAATAAAGCGAGAATAATTCTCATTTGAAGGTTGACTGATAATACAAACACGCTTATAATGAGAATCGTGAGTAATGATAATCATTTTCACTAGAAAAAGGTTAACTTACAAAAATGAATCTACCGGGGATTACAATGAAAATAAGATATCTTTTAACAGCAACTGTTGTGTTGTCTATCGTGTCGTTGTTTATCGGTGTAGTAGATATTAAGCCGAGTGACCTATTAGACTTCGAATCAGAGGAAACTAGACTTTTTTTAATTAGTCGTATACCGAGACTTGTGGCAATTTTGCTTGCAGGGGCAGGTATGAGTATTGCTGGTTTAATTATGCAAAGCTTAAGTAGGAATAAGTTCGTATCGCCAACGACAGCGGGAACTTTAGACGCAACGAAATTAGGCATACTAATTTCAATGATGTTTTTCACAAATGTCACGTACTTTCAAAAAATTTCCTTCGCTTTCATATTTGCTTTAGCCGGCACGTTATTATTTATGCAAATATTAAATCGAATCAAATTTAAAGATGCGATATTTATACCGCTTATCGGCCTAATGTTCGGAAATATTCTTTCGTCGATTACGACATTCTTTGCGTACAAGGCGGATATTATCCAAAACATTTCTGCATGGTTACAAGGAGATTTCTCATTAATGATGAAAGGTCGTTATGAGCTTTTATACATAAGTGTGCCTGTGCTGATTTTAGCTTACATTTATGCGAACCGCTTTACTGTAGCAGGCATGGGCGAGGATTTTGCCAAAAATCTTGGTCTTTCCTATAAGTTTGTTTTAAATTTAGGTTTAGTGTTAGTAGCACTTATATCAACAACAGTGGTATTGACGGTTGGGGTTATTCCATTCCTTGGTTTAATCATTCCGAATATTATTTCGCTGTTCAAAGGGGATAATTTAGCGAAGACATTACCCCACACAGCCTTGTTAGGTATGTCATTCCTATTATTCTGTGATATTTTGGGCAGGATATTAATTTTCCCTTATGAAATTCCGATTAGCATGACAGTCGGTGTTATCGGAAGTGCAATCTTCCTATTTATGTTGTTTAGGGGGAAAGCATATGCGTAATAGTAAGAAGCTGTTAATTTTAGTAGGACTAGCTATAGTCTTTGTATTACTATATGTGTTTTATGAACTAAATGGCAACTATCATTACGCGTTCCCGCGTCGCTTAATTAAAGTGGTAGCAATGACGTTAACTGGAGTAGCAATTGCCTATTCTACAGTTGTTTTCCAAACAATTACACATAATCGTATTTTAACGCCAAGTGTAATGGGTCTCGATGCTTTATATATGTTGGTTCAAACAATTATCTACTACTTCTTTGGCTCGATGTCGGTGTTCGTTATTAATGCACAATATAATTTTTTACTAGCTGTTTCAGCAATGATTATTTTTGCGTTAATTTTCTATCGCGTATTGTTTAAAGAAGGAAAACGTCCAATTTACTTCTTGCTGCTTGTCGGCATGATTGTCGGAACGTTTTTAGGAAGCGTCACAACGTTCTTCCAAGTATTAATTGATCCGAATGAGTTTTTGAGTTTACAAAGTAAAATGTTTGCAAGCTTTAACAATGTCAATTCGGATTTAGTATGGCTAGCAGGGCTTGTTATTGTGATTACCTTTATTTTTGGCTGGCGTCATATGAGTCAACTAGATGTTATGTCTCTTGGTCGAGATACAGCAATAAACTTAGGGGTACCCTATGATAAACTTGTACAGCGCATGCTTATATTATCTTCGGTATTAATTGCCGTTTCTACTGCACTTGTTGGGCCAATTACTTTCTTCGGCTTAATCGTGGCGAATTTATCGTATCAGTTTTTCAAGACGTACAAGCATTCTGTGTTAATTGCAGGCTCTTGTATAATGAGTATTGTTGCTTTAGTCGGTGGGCAGTGGGTGGTCGAACGTATTTTTAATTTCGATACAACACTTAGCGTTATTATAAACTTTATAGGTGGCGTATATTTCATCTACCTATTACTCAAGGAAAGTAGGTCAGCAGGATGATCCAAGTTAAAGAAATTTCTAAGTATTTTGGAAAAAAACCGGTCATTCAAGATGTCAGTGTTGAAGTAGCAACAGGGAAAATTACGTCCTTTATAGGACCGAATGGTGCTGGTAAATCAACACTGCTTTCAATGGTAAGCCGTTTACTTAATGCAGATACTGGAGAAGTATTACTCGATAAATCGGACGTACGTCGTTGGAAATCAGATGATTTTGCAAAGCGCGTTTCGATTTTAAAGCAGTCGAACTATATGAATGTGCGCCTAACAATTCGTGAACTTGTATCTTTTGGTCGTTTTCCCTATTCAAAAGGAAATTTAAAACCAGAGGATGAAGTAAAAGTAGAAGAGGCACTTCAATATATGAATTTGGAAGATCTCCAACATAATTATTTGGATGAATTATCAGGGGGTCAGCGTCAACGTGCCTTTATCGCAATGGTGATTGCACAAGACACAGACTATATCTTACTCGATGAGCCACTGAACAACTTGGACATGAAGCACTCGGTGCAAATCATGAAAATCCTGCGCAAATTGGTGGACGAGTTAGGAAAAACGGTTGTCATTGTATTACACGATATTAACTTTGCGTCGGTGTACTCTGATTATATCGTAGCATTAAAAGATGGACGCGTTGTCAAAGACGGGCCAACACATGACATCATTACTTCGGATGCGCTTAAGGAAATCTATGATATGGATATCCCTGTTCAAGAACAGGATGGTTGCCGCATTTGCGTGTATTTTAACGCTTAGGAACAAAGATGATTAAAGTCATCTGAAAAATATAAAACAATTAAAGGAGCAATTTCACTATGAAAAATTGGAAATTACTTACAGTATTAATGGCTATGATGCTATTAGTATTAGCTGCGTGTGGTTCAAAAGACGAAGCAAAAGAAGAAGATAAAGGTTCAACAACTGATAACAAGCCTGCAGAGGAACAAAAGGACGAAGCAACTGCTTACCCACTTACAATCCCAGGTAGCACAGTTGATGAAAGCACTTTTACTGACGTTACTTTAGAAAAAAAACCAGAAAATGTTGTTGTTTTTGACTATGGTTTCCTTGATACTTTAGACGCTTTAGGTGTTGAAGTTGCAGGTGTTGCACAAAAATCAGTTCCTGAATATTTAAGTAAATACACAGACACAACTTATGTAAATGTTGGTTCTTTAAAAGAGCCTGATTTTGAAGCATTATCTTCTATGAATCCAGATATTATTTTCATCTCTGGTCGTCAAGCATCTGCTTACGAAGAATTATCTAAAATCGCTCCAACTGTATACATTGGTGTGGATGACGCTGATTTCGTAAACTCTTTCAAAACAAATACTGAATTAGCTGGTAAAATCTTTGGTAAAGAACAAGAAGCTGCTGATGCATTTGCTGCATATGAAGCAAAAGTAGAAGAAATCAAAGCTAAAACTGCTTCATCTGAAGAAAAAGCTTTAATCGTTTTAGGTTCTGAAGGTTCATTATCTGCTTATGGTCCTGGTTCACGTTTCGGTGTGATTCACGATGTATTTGCTGTAAAACCTGCTGATGAAAAAATTGAAGTATCTACACATGGTGCAAACGCATCATTCGAATATGTACGCGATACAAACCCAGATGTATTATTCGTAGTTGACCGTGATGCTGCAGTAAATCCTGAAGGCGAATCTGGTACGAAAGCGGCAATTGAAAATGAAATCGTTGGTGCTACTAATGCAGCGAAAAACGGTAAAATCTTCTATTTAGATCCACAATACTGGTACCTATCAGGTGGCGGTATTACATCTGAAACTGCAAAAGCTGACGATGTTTTAAAGGCATTTAACTAATATGTTTGTACAAATTAAACGTATGGTTGTAACAGAAGGTAATGCTGAGAAAATCGTTGAGCGCTTTGGTGCAAAAAAGGACAGTCCATCATTATTGGAACAACAACCAGGTTTTATTGACAAGCAAGTATTAGTAAAGAAAGTTCGCCGTGGTGACGAAGAAGTGCTAATTATGGTTCGTTGGGAATCGGAAGAGGCATGGAAGAACTGGGAAAAGAGCCCCGAGCATATCGCAGGTCATAAAGCAAATGCAGGGAAGCCAAAATCCGATTATATCGTTGAGAGCGGTCAAGAAGTCTATTATGTAAAAGGTTAAAAAGAAAACGCCCTGACAATTAGTCAGGGCGTTTTTTATTCACATGTAAATGACCAAGAACTTGATAAAAGCCCTTTACTTACTTGTGGAATGCCATTGTTATCAAAGCACATATTCGTTGCATGCATAATTTCTTTATGAACAAAGTAAGCGTTTATATATAAGCAAATTATAACGCCTATAAAAGCTAATAACCCGATAATTAAAAATTTCCTTTTTAGATGTACATTCATTTACTTTTCCTTCCGTAGTATCTACTGTGTTTTTATTTAATGTTGAAATTTAATAGAAGGTTGAGGATTACTAATGCCTATATTATTTTTCGTAATTATTTGAGTTGTAAAGAACCTTTCTTGAAATTCAATTAAAGCATAAATCTGTTCGGTCGTATAAGGTTGGTTCGAAACAACAAGTCTGTCTTCAATATCATCACTTCTTTTAATAACGGCTATTACTTTTCCTTCATAGGTTTCCAACGGTTCAAATTCACCAAGAATATATGCATCTATTTCTCCACCATCTCCAACAATAGTGTTTGAGATAAACCCATAATTGACGAGATAAACAAAGTTATATTTAGGATGTTTTGAACCTAAAGGTCTGTCTACCTTTACTTTTACCTGTGTATAAAGAAAATTCACTATCATACAAAACCTCCTTTAAGTTGTCTTATTATTGATGACTGAACTAAACTGTAAAACTTGATAAAGGTAAAAGGTATAAGTATCTGTCAGTTTTAAACTATACTATAGGAGAATTACTTACAAATTTTACCTATTGCTTTTAATGCTTTTAATATCTGAATATTAAAATAAAAGGTATTTTTATCCTTTAATTATTGTTATAATTATATTATTTACCATAGAAGTTAATTTAATCCTATCATTACCAATCACGCCATTTCAATGGTGGGTTTCCGCCATTTTTCTGGCGGACATGGGTGTTTTAGTGGCGTGAATTGGCGGACTCGAATTTAATGCCGCCATTTTTATGCAAAGTGTCTCGAGACAATAAAATAATACTGAAAAGCTACAATTAGAAACAACCGTTTTAAAAAGGAAATGCATTAAAATATCTGAAGTTCACTAGTATTAATTGCCATTAATCTATATAATATTTATTAATATATTAGACGGAGGAGAGGACTATTGGAGTGGTTAGATAATCGAATTAATGAATCATTGGACATTTTTATTGAATCTGAGACATTGATAGGTATGGAACTACGGGAAATGCTAAAGAGCTTTAAAAATGAGAAAAAAGCAGGTGGTTATTCTTTTGGAAAACTATGTATTTTGCATTATGAGGCATTTACGGACTGTTTGAATGAAGACATTTACAAAGTTGCAGCAGCTATTGAACTGCTTATTCTTTCTTTTGATATTATTGATGATTTGCAAGATAAAGATACGGACTATAGTTGGAGCAAAACACCTGAATTATCCTTAAATATTGCTATAGCCATACTTGTAATGGCATCTAAAAATATTCGTGAGACTTCCTTTATACACCGAGATGTAGCCATAGAGATCCTTGAAAAAAATGCTTTGCTCAGTATAAATGGCCAGCAGCTAGATTTGCTCAATGGTTGTTGTGAAGAGCACTCCTATTTACAGATGATTGAGCAGAAATCAGGTTCATTGACGGCGATGAGTTGTTTGATTGGTGAAGCGCTTGCAAAAGGTAATGTGTCTACTCGGGTTGAGGGATATGGGAAGTATATAGGCATTATCCAACAGATTAAAAACGATATTCAGGGCTTGAAGACATGGGGACGCAAGAATGACCTTTTAAATAAAAAATATTCTTTGCCCATTATTTATCTTTTATCAAAGGAAAATAATGTTTCGAAATCGGTTATGAACTATTATAATGGTGATATAGTTACACATTTAGATAATAATGCTTTAGAAAAAGAGTTGACTACTGGTGGCGCTATACGCTATGCAATGTCAATCAAAAATATTTATAAACATAAGGCGTTAGATGATCTCGAAGATGTGACTTTGAGTAATGTGAGTAAAGAGTATTTAAAAAAACTAATAAAATGAGGAGAAATTGTATGATGAATGTAATTCAGTATTTAGAAAAAAACCCATCCCTAGTTGAACTATTAATAGAACAAAAAGCTTCATTAATCGGAATTTCCTCAATTGAACAAAAGGCAATATTAGAGTCTTTTGAAGCTGTAGTATGTGTAGAAAACGGTCTTTGGAATTAATAGATATTAAAAAGAAATATTTTTGGCTTGTTATAAGTATCTATTTAGTATTGGGGTGTTATCTACTTTATGTTACTTATAGCACGCCTTATTTGGGTTTAGAGGTAAAAGAAGAAAATAAACGTTGGATTATATCAGACCCATACTATAAAGAATGGGCCAATGAAAACGATATATCATCAGGGGATGTAGTTTTAAAAGTAAATGGTGTTCTAATAGATGATGTACCTAATGTAAAATATGATAATATTGTCCGCGCCGCAAAAGCATTAACGATTCAGAAGCCTAATGGTCAAATAATAGATGTACAAATAAGTAATTTTGATATACCTGAGCAATTTTACTATTTATTGATAGTTCCTTTTTGTTATTTTCTTTTAACCTTAATTATTGCTTTTTATTTGTACTATAAACAAAAAAACACACCACTTTTAAGTTTGCTCATCTTATTTATGCTCCTAGTTTCTTTGGCATATGTTAGTATTGGCGCGTCTGGTGGTTTGAATAAAATAGGGGTTATAGTTAATCGTAGTAGTATGATACTTTGCTTAGTAGTACTACTCAATTTTATGAAAAATTACTATTCTTTTTTAAAGACTAATTGGCTGTTTGCTAACAATATTAAACTGTTTTATATTGTACCGGTCATTGCTATATTATTTAGCATAATCGGTATTATCTATCCATCTACCAATAATATTCTTTCTAATATCGTATTAGCAAGTTTCTTCATCTTACTCTTATTAATTCTTAGTATTTTATTACTCAGCTATTTCAAATATAAAACACCACAATTGAAAATATTATTAATTAGTATAATCATCCCTTTCTTACCATTTCTGTTTTTGTACGCGTTGCCCAATATCTTATTCCAACAATATATACTTTCAGCTGAGGTAAGTGCTTTATTTTTATTACTAATGCCTTTTAGCTTTATTTTTTCGCAGCTTACGGAGCGTCTTTTTGATCTAGAATATCATATTTCACGTCTTCGCTATTATCTTATCTTTTCGCTAATATTTACTCTTTGGTTTATTTTTGGTCTCTATTGGATTGCCGGTAAGTTATTATCTTTTACTGTTTTATCGGGAATTTTCTTGTTTACTCTCGTATCGTTAATTATTCTTTTTTACATAAAAGAAAAAGTAGATTATCGAAAGCGTAAAATATTGTTTTCAACAAAGGGAGATTATATTCATCAGCTATACACAGCGGTAGATAAGATAGGAAAAACAATTAGAATAGAAGAACTTTTAGGGAAATTCGCTCAGGAGGTTTCACTTCACCTTGAGCTCGAGCAAGTATATGTATTAACCTATAAGTATGATTCAAATCAATTCACTTCAACGGGTGAGGGGAAAATTCCTATTAATCCAGACCTAATGGAAGATTTAAGGTTAGGTGAAATAAGAAAGGTTGACACTGTTTATCTAGCCTTCCTCCACCAAGATACTCATTGCAAAAGGGTCCTAGTATTAGGACATAACAATTCAATTCATTTAAAAGACGAAGAGCTATTGTGGCTTGAATTGCTATTATTATACGTAAATAACTTTATTGAGAATACAAAGATGGTGGAAGAACTGTTAGAGGAACTAAAGCATATGAAGCAAGCAGATGATGGTCAACTACCTTGGCTAAACAAGCTATTATGGTTAAGATTTGAGGAAGAAAAATATCAATTGGCTCAAGAACTACATGATACAAATTTACAAGAACAGCTTCATATTGCCAGAGAAGTTAATGTACTTATTCATGCGAAGGATACCACTGATATTCAACAAAATCTTGCGAAAATTCATGAACAAATGATAGTATCCTTGCATGATTTAAGAGCATATTGTGAAAATTTAAAGCCGCCTTTATTGGACACATTAGGATTGAATGCTGCTCTGGAGAAGCTGATTCGTAAGGTAGCAGAAAGATCTAATTATGATTTAATTTATACAATAGATCGCCTCTATCTAGAGGATGAGCGAATGAATTTAATGATATATCGACTTTTTCAGGAATTACTCAATAATGCGTTAAAGCACGCCTATGCAACAATTGTTGAAATACATCTCAAAGAAATGGCGGATGGATTCGAAATCATCTACACGGACGATGGCGTAGGTTGTAATGTAGAAGACATTAGACAAACGGATTCCATGGGGATAAAGGGTATGCAGGAACGAGTGAAAGCCTTTAATGGACATTTTTATATAAGCTCAAATATCAATGAAGGGATGTCTATTCGGATATCAGTAAAAGAAGGAAGTGACACACTTGATTACAATGCTCATAGTGGATGATCACCCTATAGTTTTAGAGGGAACAAAAAATTTATTTAAAGAAGATGACGATATCGTAGTTGATACGGAAAGCGATGCTACATGTGTACTGCAAAGAATTAAAGAAAAGCCTTATCATATTTATTTAATTGATATAAATATGCCACTAGAAAACGGTATTACCTTAGCTCGCAATATCAAAGCGATACAATCTAATGCTGCGATTATTCTTTACACAGGTGACGATATTACCGATTATTATTCACTTATTTTAGAGCGGAAAATAGAAGGGATATTAGCTAAAACAGCATCTAAGGAACATATTTTACGAACAGTGCGTGCAATCGGCAGCGGTGAAATTGTTCTTCCTATTAATTTTTTAGATTTTCTAGACAATCGATTTAAATTACAGGATGCAAAGTTGGATATTCATTTAAATGAAAAAGAAAAGAAAATATTAAGACTTATTGCAGAGGGGCATACGAATAGAGCTATTGCTATTGAATTAAATATTCCGCAGCGTACAACTGAGAGATATTTAACACAATTATTTACTTTGTTAAATGTAGATTCTCGTACGGAAGCTGTGGATCTTGCAGAAAGAATGAATTTACTGTAAATTTATAATATGATATAATATTCAAAAATGTAATATATTTCAAAATAAAATAAATGCCAATTTACCACCAAATTAATTACTATATTTTCCTTTGGGTAAATAAAGCATATTTACATTATAAAATACCTATATATTTTAAAAAACACCGCCAAATATTGGCGGTGTTTTTCTTGAGTCCGCCAATTCACGCCAAAAAAACCGCTATTGTCCGCCAAAAAATTGGCGTAAACCCGACATTGAAATATCGGTGTAAGTGCTGTTACGCTTAAGATAATCGTGGTTAAGTAAATATGCTGTAGTGAGTAATAATACAAGATAAGATTTCGTTTAAAGTAAGCTGCCTGGCTATCTATGAATAAAGTAGACTATGTTAGATTTCCTAAAAATGTTACTAGCTAAACAACATACTTCACGATAAAACTTTATATAAAGGTAGGCGTGTATTTTGAAAGTAGAACTTGAAAATTTATTTTCTATAGATGAATCTAGTCAAGATCAAGTCATAAAAGTGTATAATCGCTATGGTATTTTTATAGATGCGCCTGAAATAAGAAAAAGAAACTTAAAAGCATCCTTCAATCCAATTTTTACATTGAATGAAGATGTGACATATGAACACGTGGCAGATTTATATAAATCTTTAGAACATGAATTAGGCATTGTTTCAATTGGTGAACGATTTTATTTCGACTTTTCAGATAGCGAATATGAACAAGCATCATTATTTACGTTAAACTCGACAGGGAACTCCCCAGAAATGTTTTTGGATGATAGAGGAACCTTATTTTCTATAAGCACATATTGTCATCATTGTGGTCTAATGGAGAAAGAGCAACTTTCCCCATTAGTTATTGATACATCAAAAATAGAGGACCGACATCTCGTACATGTAAGCGGTTTTTGGGTAGCTTCAGAGAGATTAGTAACATTAATGAAACAAGAGAGCATTGAAGGCTATGATCTTCTAGAAGTAATCCATCAAGGTCCAGAAAGAGGAAAGCAACCTGCTTATCAAATAATACCAAGACAGATACTTCCGACATGTAACTCTGAAAGAGTTAAATTGTATTTTGCGACAGAGCAACCGCCATGTCGCTGTGGGCTAAGTGGAGTTATCAATGGTCCTGATATTTATGATCGAAAAGCTATAACGGATTTAAAGGGAGATATTTTCTTTTCAGCTGAGTGGAGCCATGATGGAAGATATCTTTACAGAAAAACATTATTCAGTAGAAAGTTCAGAGAATTAATTATAAAAAATAATATTTCTCGAGAAGTTAAGGGAGAAAAGGATCGTAATTTCGGGCCAAAAGATTGGTTATTTGATCCTGTATTATTAAAGTAACTTACTTTGGGCTATGACATTCTTTAAGATGAGGAAGTGTTTATTTTGTTTAGAAAAATACTACCTATAATTGTGATTTTATTCATTGTGGCATTGGCTCTTTCAAATTATTTCTATAAACCGGATGAAGAAACGATTGTAATTGCACAAGGTAAAGAGTGCAAATTTATGTTGTAAGTTTATGAAGAGTCATTGCTTTTTCTCCTCTAATTACATGTATATATGATATGATGTGAAAAAATATAGCGTGAATGTGCTTAGAGGTGAAAGAAAATATGAAAAATTGGGCATATCCATTGGCGATTTTAACGCTTATTGCCTTTTTTGTATTACGTGTAACTTATCAGAGTGAGACTATACAAAACTTTGATATCAAAATGGCAGATATCTTATTCGGCAATCGTTTAATTGAAGTTTTTCATTATATCGGAGAGCCCGTATTTGTAGTATCTGTAGCGATTGTGTTAATGGTGTATTTAGCTTGGAAGATGAAAAATTACCGTGGGTTAGTATTTGTTCTATTAACATTTGCAGCAGGAAATATACTAAACCAATTATTGAAAAAGTGGGTGCAGCGACCACGACCTGAAATTGAAGATCAGTTAACATCCTTTAGTTTCCCATCAGGACATTCCATGTCAGGTATCCTATATCTATTTGCTACGGCTTATATTTTATCGGAGAATAATAAGAAGGTACGTAAAATACAATTGTGGGTTGGGGCGATTGTGCTAACAATACTCATTGGTATGTCGCGTGTAGCAGGGGCTCGTCATTTTGCATCGGATGTACTAGCAGGATGGAGCGTCGGTTTTACATGGTTCATCATTTGTGTCATTTGGTATGAGCGACGTAAGCGAGTAATTCAAAAAGCGAATATGTAGTTAAAATTTAGGAAGCGGTACTTTTATTCTGTAGAATAGGGTGCTGCTTTTTTATCTGGAAATTCAAGGAATTCATAGGCGAATAATATTAGCCTAGTAAAAAAGAATTGCACATAGGAAACTTCTACGTTAAGATGAGTACAATAACATAAAGGGTAAAGGAAGAAGGGAATGGAAGGAAATGTATTATTGGCTTTAGGGTTAACGCTCTTTGCCGGACTTGCAACAGGAGTAGGTAGTTTAATAGCGTTTTTTACATCAAGAACAAATACAAAATTCTTATCAGTAGCACTTGGTTTTTCAGCAGGCGTTATGATTTACGTATCACTTGTTGAAATTTTTGTGAAGGCCAAGGATGCTTTAACGAATGCACTAGGTACAACCAATGGTTATTGGATGACAATTGCAGGCTTTTTTGGTGGCATGCTATTTATTGCGTTGATTGATAAGTTTATTCCAAAAGCTGCAAATCCACATGAAGTGAAATTAGTTGAGGATGTAAATGCTGTAAAGCCTCAAGTCGATCAGGATCATTTAATGAAGATGGGGCTATTTACGGCATTAGCGATAGGAATTCATAATTTCCCAGAGGGTATTGCCACATTTATGTCTGCCATAAATGATCCAAATGTCGGAATTGCTATTGCAATAGCTGTAGCGATTCATAATATTCCAGAGGGCATTGCGGTATCGGTCCCGATTTTTTTTGCAACAGGAAATCGTAGAAAAGCTTTTAAGCTATCTTTTTTATCAGGGTTGGCTGAGCCTGTAGGTGCCCTAGTGGCGTTCTTATTATTAATGCCTTTTTTAACCGATGTCATGTTTGGAATTGTATTTGCGGGAGTTGCGGGGATAATGGTCTTCATTTCATTAGATGAATTACTGCCAGCTGCACAAAGATACGACGAAACACATTTATCGATGTATGGTTTAGTAGCTGGAATGGCTGTAATGGCTGTCAGTTTAGTATTACTAGCATAAACAAATACTTCGGAATTAGGATATAATTCGATAAACGATATAGTAAAAGGAATCTAGCAAACAAATCAGCTAGATTCCTTTTTTTAAGCTTCTACAAGCTCTCTAACGGCTTCCAAGCAGTCATAGAAGGTCTCAAAGGGCTTGTGGGGGATATGTAAATCCTCACAACGTTCAATTAGATGATCTCGGGCAAGGACTAAATCAGCCTGTTTAGCTGCTTCAAAATCAGATATGGAATCACCAATGACGATTTTGAAATGATCGCTTTGTGAAACTTTACGCATGACTGTTGGTTTACAACAGCCGCAGCCTTGCGTTTCATATTTGGTACAATCCTCATCGCAACTATTTGGATAGACAAGCGTGATTTGCTTCTCTGAAAAGTCAGCACTGTTACAATAGACACCTGAAAGTGGACCGAATTTTTCCAGCATCGGCTCTATGAAAAAATCTACTCCGCCACTAACAACATAGAATGGAATAGCATGTTCGTGTGCATAGCGAACAAATTCACCAAAGCCTTCACGAATTACAGCTGTGTCCATTAAATATTGAATGACATCATCTTTTTGGGTAGCGGATAGTAGCTCAAACATAGCTGAGACGCCCTCTTTAAAGGTAATTGTCTGTGCCATCATTGCTTTAGCAATTTTTTCTGATTGCTCTGGAACGAAATGTGTCATTAGGGAGACGATATTATCAGTTGCCGTAATTGTACCATCAAAATCACAAAATATAATTGGTTTCAAGACATTTCCTCCTCTGATAAAAAACGCCTACTAGGGAGTAGACGTTTTCAATCATATTACTTGTACACCATACTCATCCGCTTTGGTTAGGATAATATGGTGTTCTGGAAATTGCATTGTCATTGTTGTAACAAAGTCTTCAGCAATAGCCGTAGGAATGATGGAAATCAGGGTTGGACCTGCTCCACTTAATGCTGTACCATATGCACCGTTCGCCTTGGCAACTGCACGAATTTCTGCATATTGAGGTATTAATATTGAGCGGAAAGGCTCATGGAATAAATCAGCTTCCATATATCGACCTGCACGTTCAAAGTCGCGTGCCATTAAGGAAGCCGCAAGCATATTAGCATTTGCCGATGCACAGACTGCATATGCCCGATCAAATTGTTCTGGTAATATTGAGCGAGATTCACTTGTTTTTAGTTCAACATCGGGCACAAATACGACGAAAGAAGCATCGATTTTGTTTACATGGAATGTATCGACAATGCCACTCTCATCCATAGAAGAGATAGTTAAACCGCCCAAAACAGAGGCAGTTGCATTATCTGGATGTCCTTCAATTTGAGAAGATAAATTCAGTTTATCTTGAACAGTTAACCCTAGCTCGCATATTTGGTTGGCCAGCTCAATACCCGCAACGATGACTGCAGCACTACTTCCCAAACCACGTGCTAATGGAAGCTCGCTTGTCATTTCAACACGGCAAGGTGGAAGTCCCTTACCGTATTGATCAGCAATTTTTTTCGTAATAACGTATAGTAAATGTTCTTCAAGCTCAAACTCACTAGGACCATTATCATCGAGGTGTATGATCTCCCAGCTATCCTGTAGAGAAACATCTAGCTTTAAATAAAGAGACAAGCCAAGTCCGATTGAGTCAAAGCCAGGGCCTAGATTGGCTGTGCTCCCAGGAACTGAGATTTGCCACTTTTTACTCATAGTACGCCCTCGATGTATTTGCGAATTTCCTCTTCTTCATTCTTAAGAGATACAACGTCCACTGTTGACACGTTCATGGCAGTATCAGGATCTTTTAAGCCATTGCCTGTAAATACTGTGACAACTTTTGAACCTTCGGCAATCTGGCCATTTTCGACCGATTTAATGACACCAGCTAATGATGCTGCTGATCCAGGTTCAACAAAAATCCCTTCAGTACCAGCGATTAGTTTGTAAGCAGCTAAAATTTCTTCGTCTGTTACAGAGTCAATGATACCTCCAGACTCATCACGTGCTGCTTCAGCATATTGCCAACTTGCAGGATTACCAATGCGGATGGCTGTTGCTACTGTTTCTGGATTCGCAATAGGCTCACCTTTTACAATAGCTGCAGCCCCTTCAGCTTCAAACCCATACATTTTTGGTAGGCCAGAGCCTTTCACATCGTTATACTCTTTAAAGCCTTTCCAGTAAGCAGTAATATTACCTGCATTACCGACTGGTATGCATAGATAGTCTGGAGCTGATCCTAAAGCGTCTACGATTTCAAAGGAAGCCGTTTTTTGACCTTCGATACGGTATGGATTTACTGAATTTACAAGTGCGACTGCTGTCGTTTCGCTCACTTGGCGCACAATATTTAATGCGTCGTCAAAGTTACCGTCGATTTCAATAATTTTTGCACCGTACATTGTTGCTTGTGCTAATTTACCAAGTGCGACTTTCCCTTTTGGGATAACAACAATCGATTGGATGCCAGCGCGAGTTGCATAAGCAGCGGCCGCAGCAGAAGTGTTACCAGTAGATGCACAAATGACGCATTTACTACCGTCTTCAATAGCTTTTGCAACAGCAAACACCATACCGCGGTCTTTAAAAGAGCCAGTTGGGTTTGCACCTTCAATTTTACCATATAGCTCGATACCAAGTTTTTTAGATAGATTGACTAAATGTATAAGAGGCGTATTGCCTTCGTTTAAAGTTAGAGCGGGTGTATTTTCTGTTACGGGTAAAAATTGTTTATATTCTTCAATAAGGCCTTTCCACATAACGTTACGATCTCCTTTTGTTCTTATAGAAAGAACATTTGTTTTTGTATAAAAGACATTTTAACGCAAATTGCCCTATGTTTTCAATAGCAATTGATAAATTGTCGAAACAATTCGGTCATTTGAATTGTACTTGTCACTTAATTGAAACAACTGTATAGTAAACTTATGATGTAAAGTCAATTGTAAAGACAGGTGGTTGAGATGACAACAAATACTAATAAGCCACAACAATCTATTTCTCGAAATAAGCTTTTGGGAGTAGCGGGTGTAGGTTGGCTTTTCGATGCAATGGACGTCGGAATATTATCATTCGTCATTGCAGCCTTAGCAGTAGATTGGAATTTAAATTCTAGTCAAATGGGTTGGATCGGTAGTATAAACTCGATTGGGATGGCTGTTGGTGCGCTCGTTTTCGGTGTTTTTGCCGATAAAGTTGGGCGCAAGCAAATATTTATGTGGACGCTTGTGTTATTTTCAATTGCAAGTGGTTTATCTGCATTGACAACAACACTAGTTGCTTTTATGGCATTACGCTTTTTAGTAGGTATGGGGCTTGGTGGAGAATTACCAGTCGCATCTACACTTGTGTCAGAAAGTGTAGAAGCTAAAGAACGTGGTAGAGTGGTCGTATTACTCGAAAGTTTCTGGGCTGTGGGTTGGTTAATCGCTGCACTCATTTCGTATTTTGTCATTCCTACATGGGGCTGGCGTGTAGCACTATTGTTAACCGCAATACCTGCTGTATATGCAATTTATCTTCGTTGGCATTTGCCAGATTCACCGCAGTTTACAGTGAAGGCTGAGTCTAAGAAACGTAGTATTCTTCTAAATATTCGCGAGGTATGGTCGAAAAAATATGCACGTTCTACATTGATGTTATGGGTGTTATGGTTTACGGTTGTATTTTCATATTATGGAATGTTCTTATGGCTACCTAGCGTAATGGTTGGGAAAGGCTTTGACATGATTACAAGCTTTAAGTATGTCCTCATTATGACAGTAGCTCAACTGCCGGGCTATTTTACAGCTGCGTGGTTCATAGAAAAATTTGGTCGAAAGTTTGTACTTGTTTCCTATTTAATTGGCACTGCTGTAAGTGCTTTCATCTTTGGTAATGCAGAAACAATGGCGATGCTTTTAACGTCAGGGATGTTTTTATCATTCTTTAATTTAGGTGCATGGGGTGCACTTTATGCGTATACACCAGAGCAGTACCCAGCAATTATACGTGGTACAGGTGCAGGTATGGCTGCGGCAGTCGGACGAATTGGTGGTATTTTTGGTCCGCTATTAGTCGGTTCATTGTTAACTGCTGGTTATGATATTGGCTTTATCTTCGCTATATTTTGTGGAGCGATTATTGTTGGTGTTGTTGGAGTAATCTTATTAGGTACTGAAACAAAACAAACTGAATTACAATAATTAAAAAAAGAAAGTGTCTTGAATTCACTAAGGATTCAAGACATTTTTCATTCATAATTTGCTTATTGGCTACATAAAAATAAGGATTTATTAATTAATATACATACCTTTCGGCAATCTGTTAAGATTAAAAACCGTTATAAACTTTCAACCAACCTATGAACTAAGCTGATAAAGATACTATGGATAATGAAAATATAGCGATTTTATGTCATTTTATTACGAACTACTATATTAGTGATTTAAAGCATTAAAGATTTTTCTGAAAAGTCATTGTATTCAAATTGCAATCATGATACTGTATTTTTAATCGAATTTAGAGTCAGTAGCAAACAATCTCCATTCGTGATAATTTCTTTGAAAGAAAGGTTGTTAGGAATGAGTATAAATGAAAATATAAAAAGAAAATTTGTAAGACTGTCGAAGGGGCAACGTAAGGTTGCACAGTTTGTAATTGACAATCCGACAGTTGTTATTGCCAATGGTGCGGCTGAAGTTGGTAGACAGGCTAATGTTAGTGAATCGACGGTCATTCGTTTTTGTTATGCAATGGATTTGTCAGGTTATGTTGAGCTTCAAGAGGAAATCAGAAGTTACTTAATGTCTCAAAATGATGGAGCTCATTTTAACGCTACATATACATCCAATAAACAGAAGAACGCAAGCTTTAGTAAAGTCATGCAACGTGATATACAAAATATTCAAGATACCATTCATCTTATTAACGATAACATGCTTCAGAAAAGTTCAAAATGGATGCATGAAGCAGATACTATTTATATACTTGGTGCTCGTCAATCTGCTTCCATTGCAAACTGGTTATCTTATACGTTGAAAACCTTACGACCAAACATTAAGCAACTTCGTACAGATTCAGAAGATATTGTGCAACAAATTAACAGTATGGGTGAACGCACGACGTTAATTGTCTTTTCATGTGATAAACAAATGAAAGATGTAAAAACAATTGTAGAAATTGCGAAAATGAAAAAGGTGAAAATTATTGCGATTACTGGTTCAGCATTGTCACCAATAAGAGATTATGCAAGTGCATTATTTGCACTCGGTATGAAGAACCAAACCTCACTCGATATGGTGCCAGTTCTTTTTTCGTTTATGCATGCATTGATAGAGGAAATGGTCAGTCACGATAAAGCACAATACAATCAATACCAACAATCATATGAGCAAGTGGAGAATAATTTATTATTCTTAGATGCTGCAAGAGAAAAGCTAGTGTTTTGATAACATATTCCGCATAGATAAAGTAGCATTTACTTTTCTATGCTTTTTTATTATGTATAACGTATGAGCGTTATATATGTGGATCCATAAGAGTAGTGGGGGCTTACCTTTAAGTGGAGATTGGAGCATTTGCATAAGCGACAGCAGTAAAGAAAGTTGGCAAGACCCGCCGGTGTTTAAACACCAACACCTTTGGAGCCTTGCGACAAATATGGTTTATAAAATTTTACTCATGATATATTCATCGATAAAAGTGTTGTTTAGTTTAATAGCATTTTGGCGAGTGCCTTCGTGTTGAAAATTTAGTTTCTTAAAAAGATTGATGGCCACGTCATTGTGCTCCATAACAGATAATTCTAAGCGTGAAATATCTCTTTGTGTGGACCAGTTTTCGACTGCTTTCATAAGAGCTGATCCGATGCCTTTTTGTTGATGCTCGTCTTTGACTGCAAGACGAACAGAAGCAACATGTTTGGCTTTAGAATGCTTACTACCATGAATAACGGCATAACCAGCAAATAGACCATTTAATACGCACAACAAAATAGTGCGGTTTTTTAGTTGTTTCCAATAAGCTAAATTTTTTCGTAGTTGCTGTACAGTTAAATCTAACTCATTGTGCGCATTATACATAAAATTGGTTTCCTGAAAAATTTCTTCTTGTAACAGAATAAATGCTCTAGCATCGGATGCCTCAATCGCTCTGATTATGTATGCAGAAGTAATTTCATTATTTTCAGAAATATTGCTTGATGAGGCATTCACTTGATCGCGAGAGAAAGTGACACTTGTACCGAGCTTGACATCAATGACATAATATCCTGCATTTGTCCATGATAAATAATGAGTGAGAGGAGGCTTTGTTTTTTTCCACCAGCTCTTATTCAAATAAGCAGCATTTGGTAAAGCTTGCCCCATAATGTTTTCTAGTGCGCTAAAGGTTAAAGTAATATTTTGTTGCGAAGCTACTTCAAAGTAGCTTGCTAAAGGAATATACTTTTTTTCCATCTTCTTCGTCATCGTAATCCCCATTTCCTGTATTTCCTAACATATAGACTACATGATAATAGCATAAAATTATGGTTTCTTGAATAATAAAACGCAACTATATATCTATTAGAGTGAATAAATTTTAATATAAAACCTGTTATTAATATTAAATGTTAATTAAAGGATGGTAAAAAATAGATATAAAATTAAGTAGAGAGAAATACTATTATTTAGTAGCTCTTAATCATGGGCCAAGATGAGCGAAAAGTCATGTTAAAAACCCAATTAAAGTTTTACTTTATATAATTATATTTTAAAAGGTATGATAGAATAAAAATAAAATTGTAATCGCCATTTAGGAGGAATATTTTCAATGAGTAAAGTTTTAGTTTTTGGACATAAAAATCCAGATACAGACACAATTACATCTGCTATTGTCTATGCATATTTAAAACAACAAATCGGTGAGAATGCTGAAGCTGTACGTCTTGGTGAATTGAACAACGAAACACAATTTGCGTTAGACAAATTTGACTTTGCTGCACCTCGATTAATCACATCAGTAGTAGGAGAAGCAGAACAGGTAATTCTTGTAGACCACAACGAGTTTCAACAATCGGCAGATGGTATTGATGAAGTACAAATTACAGAAGTGATTGATCACCATCGTATCGCAAACTTTCAAACAGCAGATCCGCTATACTACCGTGCAGAGCCAGTTGGTTGTACAGCAACAATTTTAAATAAAATTTTCAAAGAAAACGGCGTAGAGGTAACAGCAAACATTGCAGGCTTAATGCTTTCAGCAATTGTTTCGGATACATTATTATTCAAATCACCTACTTGCACAGAGCAGGACGTGAAAGCTGGTGAAGAGCTAGCTAAAATTGCAGGTGTTGATATAGCAGAATACGGTTTAGCAATGCTTAAAGCTGGCGCGGACCTTTCAGATAAATCATTAGAAGATCTTTTATCTCTAGACGCAAAAGAGTTCCAATTTGGTGAATATAAATCAGTAGTTGCTCAAGTAAACGCTGTCGATATTAATGACGTACTTGGGCGTCAAGAGGAATTAGAAATTTTATTAAACAAAAATGTTGCTGAGAATGGCTTAGACTTATTCTTCTTTGTTGTGACGGATATTTTAAACAATGATTCAACAGCAGTAGCGATCGGGCAAGTAGCAGAAGCTGCAGCAAAAGGTTTTGGCGCAGAGCTTGTGAATAATCGTGTTGTATTACCAGGTGTTGTATCTCGTAAAAAACAAATCGTGCCAGTATTAACTGACGCATTGAAATAATTTATAAAGGTTGTCCAATAAGTCAAAAGTAAGAAATTTAGATAGTAATATTCTCTGAAAAACAAGCGATTTTAGCCCAATTTTGTATCTGCCGCTACGCTTACGATACAGAAAAACATTTGTATCTGCCGCTACGCTTACGATACAGAAAAACATTTGTATCTGCCGCTACGCTTTCGATACAGAAAAACGTTTGTATCTGCCGCTACGCTTACGATACAGAAAACATTTGTATCTGTCGCTACGCTTTTGATACAGAAAAATATTTGTATCTGCCGCTACGCTTTCGATACAGAAAACATTTGTATCTGCCGCTACGCTTACGATACAGAAAACATTTGTATCTGCCGCTACGCTTACGATACAGAAAAATATTTGCTGCTGTCGCTTCGTTCTACTTCGCTTTCGCGCAGAAAAGGGGTGTCTCAAATGACTTTTGAGACACCCCTTTTTGTTATTCTAGCTTTAATGGAAAGACGGCAGGGCCTTCAAGAACTTCCCCTTGGGCATTAAAACGGGAGCCGTGACATGGGCAATCCCATGTTTCATCCGCTTCATTCCATTTTGTTTTACAGCCTAAATGTGTACAGGTTGGTGTGTTAGCATGCTTGACATATCCTGTTACAAACTCCTTTGCTACAAAGCCGCCAACCTTTAGCATTTGCATAAACTGAGCACCAAATTTTGTACGCGTAGGTGAATAAAGTGCAGTAGCCTCATCATTAGCCTGTGTTCCTGTTATAAGGGAAGATAGTAAATCGCCCGCCACGAAAGAATTGGAAATCCCCCATTTTCTATAACCAGTCGCTATGAAGACATTTGGTAAGGACTGTGTAATATTGCCGACATAGGGTATCATATCGGGTGTTTCAATATCCTGTGCGGACCATCTATAAAGAGATTCCTGTTCGAAATGCTCTTTCATTTCATTTTGTATAGCGTCATAAAAAGGCTCGGTATTGGTTGTTTGGCCAGCGGTATGGTTAGCGCCTCCAAGCAGTAGATAGTGTTCATCGTTAATAGTTACAGTTCGAATAGAACGTGATGGAAAATCGACCGATAAATATTGCCCTTGGAAAGTATCTGAAATTTTGCTAGCGACTATATAAGAGCGACTATTGGAGAGCTTAAATAATTGTAGACCTTTGAAGGCCTCAATTGGATAATGCGTACCTAAAATAAGCTTATTATATTGAACCGACATATTATTTTCGGTATGTAAGTCATTTTGTGGTAGGCGTAATTGTTGGACACGTGTGTTGGCATACAATCTTGCCCCCATCGATAATGCCTTTTTCACTAAAAAGTTACAAACGGTCACAGGATTTATTTGCGCTTGCTGCGACATGCTAAGTGCTTTTGTAATAGAGAAAGGTAGCTCCGTTTCTGAGGTGATTTTTGCCTTGATTTTTAATACTTTATAGGCATTCCACTCATCTAATAATTGTTTATAGCCTTCTTTTGTTTGACAATACAGCAGTGAATCTACTTGTTGAATGGATTCTTTAGGTAGTAACTGTAATGCTTTTTCAACAGCGAGTTGATTCAGTTGATAATAAAGCCGCGCATCTTCTACTGAAAGCTTTTCCATAATATTAGCGTATACTAAGCCATGCTGTGCTGTTAATTTGCCTGTTGAATGACCGGTCGTACCGTGACTGATATGGGAGTTTGCTTCGAGCAGTACTACATCCACACCTGCCTTTGCTAAAACATAGGCAGTATATAGTCCTGTCAAACCTCCACCGATAATACAAACATCACAAGTTGTAGAATCAGTAAGTGATGGTAAGGAAATAGACTCGCTCGTTGCAAGCCAAAGAGATTGTGTCATACATAACCCTCACATTGTTTTTATGCTCAGTATGGAGATTGATTTGAAAATTTATGCAATGAAGCAGAAAAATTGCTTAGAAGTGTGCAGTGTCTATACAATATAGCAAAGGGAGTGTGTACATTTATGAAAATTGAAATTTGGTCAGATTATGTTTGCCCATTTTGTTATATTGGTAAAAAACAATTAGAAAAGGCGCTTCAGGATACGGGCTTTGCAGGGCAGGTGGAGCTGGTTTATAAAAGTTATCAACTTGATCCAACAACGCCTGTGGATGCGAATATCTCTACTTATGAATCCTTAGCAAAAAAATATAGTATGACATTAGAAAAAGCGAAGGAAATGACGCAAGGTGTAGCAGCTCGTGCTAAAGAAGTAGGATTGGACTATAATTTTGATAAGCTAATGGAAGAAAATACATTAAAGGCACATCGTCTTGTGAAATGGGCTGAACAACAAGGGAAAGCTTCAGCACTTGTTGAGGCCTTGTTACATGGTTACTTTATTGAGGCGAAACGTATTGGCCATGATGACGTATTAATTGACATTGCTGAGCAATTAGGTCTAAAACGTGAGGAAGTAGAAAACGTTCTCTCTAGTGATGTATTTTCAAGTGAGGTTGAGGATGATATTCAAGAAGGTCTTCAACTAGGTGTAAGAGGAGTTCCATTTTTCGTAGTAAATCGTAAGTACGGCATTTCTGGTGCACAACCGCAGGAAGTTTTTGAAGATACTTTACGTAAAGTAGCGGAAGAAGAAGGCTTACAACCAGGCTTGCAGATGGAAGGTTCTACAAATGCTGGCATATGTACTGACGAAAGCTGCGAATTTTAATTTTACACAATAAGTGAAGGATGTAACCCCATACTAATGCAGAAATACTCAGGCTCAATTAACAGGAGTCTGAGTATTTTTGCATGTGGTTTAAAGCATTAGAAGGCATCGCTAATTTTACATTTCAGTCAAAAGTATGAGACTACTAGCGTTGACTTTTTTGAAAAAATTTTTTAATATGTTAATATATCTTGAATTCGAGATAATAATTTTAGAAGACTAAGGGAGAATTTATATAATGAACGTATTAGTAGTAAAAGCAAATAACCGCCCAGACGGTATCTCAACAAAAATGTATGACACTTTCATGGAAAACGTACAAGGTGTAGAGGTAACGACTTTCGATGTATTCGCTGAAGATATGCCATACTTCGGTCAAGATCTATTCAACGCTTTCGGTAAAGTACAAAACGGCGAACAATTAACTGATATTGAAGCACGCATTTTAGCTGCAAAACAAAAAGCAATGGACGCGTTAACTGCAGCTGATGTTGTAGTGTTTGCTTTCCCACTTTGGAACTTAACAATCCCAGCTACTTTACAAACATTCATTGATTATGTATATCAAGCTGGTTTCACATTCAAGTATGGCGAAAACGGTCAACTAGTTAGTTTGATGCGTGACAAAAAAGCTGTCATTCTTAATGCTCGTGGTGGTTACTACTCATCACCAGAAGCACAACCGATGGAAATGTCTGTTAATTACATTAAAAATGTAGTAGGTGGCGTATTCGGTATGGAAATTATTGAAGAAGTAATTATTGAAGGACATAATGCATCACAAGACAAAGCAGACGAAATCATTGCAAATGGCTTAGAAGCTGTGAAAAAAGTTGCACAATCTCTTCAAACTGTAAACGCATAATCATTTATTTTTTTATTAAAAGTTCTCTCAATTTTGAGGGGACTTTTTTTATTGGTTAAGTAGAAGTCTGGTAGTGGTATGAAGGTCTGACGTATGGATGCTATGCATTTGATAGAGTTTTACATAATATAACATCATATAACTGTGAATCGTTCATAGATGATAATTATATATTATATATTAGTAAAGTGTTGTGCTATTCGTTTAAAAGTACATACAATTAGGTCTAAATATTCAGTTAAATCGTAAGCTTGTATAATATAATAGAAAATGTAGGAAAATATTAGATTTATAAGGGGGTCGTTACATGAATAAGAAATTACTTACTAATTTTTTAGCAATGTTATTAATTCTCTTCACAGTCTTCCCTGTAGGACTATCTGCAAATGCTGCATCGAATGATGTGACACGTGGAGACTATGTGAAAGAATTAGTAAAAAGCTTGAATGTTGAGCTTGGTGATGGTGCTACACTTACTTTTACTGATGTACCTAAGGACTTAGCGCCTTATGTTGAAAAAGCATTAGAACTGAAGCTTATCAAAGGGAAATCAACTACATCTTTTGCTCCAAACGATAAATTAACACGTCAACAAGCATTTGTCATATCTGCACGTGGATTAGTCACTGAAAATGCCCCGTTGACAGCGTTAAATAAATTCATGGATGCAGATAAAATTGCTGAGACACATAAGCAAGATCTAGCAAATGCCGTGGCAGCAAATATATTACAGGGTTTCGAAGACAATACAATTCGTCCACGTGACTATGTGACAACGGAACAAATGGAAAGTATTGTAGAACGCTTTGTAGCAGAATACAAAGTGCCTGTAAAAGCAACGACAGTTGACCTTCAAATTTTAGGTACAACTGATATTCACACAAATTTAGCCAACTATAACTATTTTTTAGATGCTGAATCCGCTGACGTTGGTTTAGCAAACACGGCAGCTTTAATAGAGCAGGCGCGAGCAGAAAATCCGAATACATTATTATTCGATAATGGTGATTTAATTCAGGGAACGCCACTTGGTTCATATAAAGCGTTAGAAAATGTCTTAAAACCAGGTGAGGTTCATCCAGCTATTGCAGCGCTTAATGCACTGAAATATGATGGTGGAACTTTAGGAAATCACGAATTCAATTATGGATTAGATTTCTTAAATGAAGTATTAAATGATGCGAAATATCCGGTCGTTAATGCCAATGCATACGACGCAAAAACAAAAAAGCATATGTACACACCTTATGTCATTATGGATAAAGAAGTGTTAGATAGCACAGGTAAAAAACATACAATTAAAGTAGGTGTAACAGGGATCGTACCTACGAAAATTGTTGAGTGGGATGCCATCCATCTTGCAGGTAAGGTAGAGATGCAAGAACCTGTGGAAGCTATAAAAGAGGTAGTACCAGAAATGCAAAAAGCAGGAGCAGATGTGATTGTTGTACTTTCACACTCAGGTATTGGTGGAGATACCTATGTAGCAGGGGCTGAAAATATAGGATACCAAATTGCTGCTATTGAAGGCATCGATGCTTTAATAACAGGTCACTCACATCTAACATTCCCTGGTGATTATAAAGATCTTAAAAATGTTGATCAAGAAAAAGGAACGATTAACGGTGTTCCTACAGTAATGGCAGGAAGCTATGGTAGCCATCTTGGCGTTATTGACCTGAAATTAGAGCAACAAGGCGCTGAATGGGTGGTAGTAGATGGACAGGGAGCACTTCGTTCCATCAAACAACAAGGGTTACAACCATCTCAAACAGTGTTAAAGGCTATTAAAGAAGCGCACGAAGGTACATTAACGTACATTCGCCAAGCTGTTGGTGAGACAACTGCACCAATTCACAGCTATTTCTCTATGGTTCAAGATGATCCTTCCATTCAAATCGTAACACAAGCTCAAAAATGGTATATTGAAAAACAATTAAAGGGTACGGCAGATGAAAATACACCAATCCTTTCTGCGGGTGCACCTTTCAAAGCAGGTTCACGAAATAATCCAGCCGACTACACGAACATTCCTGTTGGCCCACTTGCTATTAAAAACATGGCAGACATTTATCATTACGACAATACTGTTGCAACTATTAAAGTGACGGGTGCACAAGCGATTGAATGGTTAGAAATGGCTGCAGGTATTTTCTCAACAATTGATCCAAATAAAACAGAAGAGCAAAATATTATTGACGCAGAAGCACGTTCTTATAATTTTGACGTATTAGACGGTTTAACATATCAAATTGATGTGACATCGCCTGCAAAATACGATCGCCGCGGTCAGTTAGTGGATGAAAAAGCGAATCGTATTAAGGATGTACAATACAACGGTAAACCGATCGATGTAAACCAAGAGTTCATCATCATTACAAACAACTATCGTGTAGGTGGCTCTTACGGAGCGACATTTAAAAATACGGACGGCTCCAATGTAACAAACTATGCATATGAAAATCGTCAAGCAGTGATCGACTACATCATGGCAAATAAAACAATTAATCCTGCAGCGGATAACAACTGGTCATTCGTACCATTCCCAGCAAATACAAAGGTTATTTACCTTTCTGCAAAGGATGCACAAAAGGTCATGCCAGCTGGTAGTAAGATAGAGTATCTTGGTGATACAGAGGATGCTGGATTTGGAAAATATTTAATAAAATAAATATGTAAAAGGAGAGCGCGATATCAATCGCTGCTCTCCTTTTTGTGTCGCTCAAATGTTTGAAAACGCGTTCCTTGAAATGTTAGTAAACCAAAGTCGCCGTCCGCCAACTGTCCATATTCGCGTCCATTTAACTTTAATTCTATACGGTCACCACTTTGTTGTTCAAACGTTACATAGTAAGATGTATGAGCACCTGAGTTGCCGCTACCGCCTCTTGTATTTGTACTTTTCGTTACGATTTTAGCTGGCACGGTTAAAACCGGTGCTGCATTATTCTTAGACCATTGTATGAGACTATTAATAATGACAAATGCAAATGTACCAAAGACAATGATAAAGATTACCGAGATAAAAATCGTTGCAAAATTAAAGCCATCCACCCAAAACATTAATATTCCTCCAACCTAAGATGCCACAAGCTGTTAAACTGGATTTACTTCAAGATCTACTACTATATCAATTTCATCACTGATTAATACACCACCTGTTTCGAGGAGTGCATTATACACTAAGTTAAAATCTCTACGGTCAATTTTTGACTTTGCTTGAAATCCATAAACTTCTTGTGCCCACGGGTTCATGCCACTTCCAGTATAGATTGTTGTAAATATGACGGGTTTTGTCATGTTTTTAATTGTTAAATATCCATGAATCGCAAATTTCTTATCTTCTAGTTTTTCAATATATGTAGATTCAAAGTGAATTTTCGGATAAACATCAGCATCAAAGAAATCAGGTGATACAAGATGAACATCACGATCAAAATTTTTGGTCGAAACACTGGCAACAATTATCGAGAATGATACCTTGGCATCTTGTATTTTTTCAATATCTAATACGGTAAGTTCGGCATTATAAGATTCAAATGTTCCATGAATTTGTGATATCATCATATGTCTTACGGAAAAACCGATTGTTGAGTGACTATAATCAATCGTATACTTTTTCATTGGAAGTTCCTCCTAATAACAGCATCTTACACGAATGATAAATTAAATAATTTGTTAGTTCAATGAGTTTTTAGGAAAAAAGGGAAAATAGGATACAAAATATAGTGGGTTTTGTGAATATTTGTAATCATTATAAATACTAACGTACGTAAAAAATCATGGCATCATTATTAAAATCTAAAACACGCAAGCGTCCATTTTCTAATGCATGTGGAATTTGATGTGTGTGCAGATTTTCTACAAGCTTTTGTAATGCTTCTTGTGAAGAAAGGGAAAGCGTGTAGCTAAGTAAACCTGTTGTTTGTTCTGGTGGCACTGGTGCCCCGACTCCTTGCCATGTATTTACGGCAATATGGTGATGATAACCACCAGCCGAAATGAATAGCGCGCTATCATGGAAGTTAGTCATAATATCTAAACCGAGTGCATCTATATAGAAGTAAGTTGTTGCATCATTTATAACGCGCACATTTAGGTGTATATGACCGAGTACAGTTCCTTTTGGGAAACCAGTCCATGGACGATGACGGTCATAGAGAGCCATCACACCTTCTATATCAACTGCCTCGGTTCCTGTAACAAGTCCACCCTTGCCATCACTTATCCATTCAGAACGTGGGCGGTCACGGTAAATTTCTATGCCGTTACCTTCCGGATCATTCAAGTAAAAAGCTTCTGAATAGATATGATCACCAGCACCAGTTACTGGCACGCCTACATTTAATAAATTTCCAATCACATATGCTAAATCTTCACGTGAGGGTACTAAAATGGCAAAATGGAATAAGCCTGTGGTACGTGGGGGACGAATCGTCACTTCTTCATTAGATGACAATACTAAAATGGGCTTTGTAGTTCCAGGAATAGCAAATTCCACTTGAGTGGCCGTTTTATTGAGTATTTGTAAACCGAGTGTTTTATAAAAATCAGTCATTTCCTCTAATGACTGTACAAGTAAGTGTAAATGCTCAAGCTCTAATTTTGTATCAATTTTAAATGACATATAATAAATACCCTCCATATTTTAAGTTACTTTTTGTAATTAAATATAAAATAGTAAACAAATTACGTCAAGTAAATAAGTTACTTTAAATTTACTTTTGCTTAAAAAATCGTTACAATAGAATACATAAGAGGTGAAAAATATGAATGAGACAACTTTATGTCCTCGTTTAGCTAAGGCAATGGATTTAATCGGGAAACGCTGGACAGGGCTAATCTTATATCAATTATTAGACGGACCACAGCGCTTCAATGAAATTGAATCAGCCTTACCTGTAAGTGGTCGTTTACTATCAGAACGTTTAAAGGAGCTTGAAAAAGAAGGGCTCGTTGGACGAAAAGTATATTCAGAGGTGCCGGTGCGTGTAGAATATTCTTTAACGGATAAAGGTCAAGCTTTAGAGGGTGCTATTCGTAATATTGAAGCTTGGGCAACTGGCTGGTTATAAATGAAACTTCCAACAGTGAAGTGACATAGACATCACTGTAGGTCACACATACGTTACCACAGGAAGTGGTGAATTTAGGAAGTGTCCCTTTAATCGGGCATTTACGAGCAGTTGGAATGACGGTGAATTTTTTTATAGCATAAAGCATTTTTGAAAAAGACATCTTACTGCCCGTTAATGCGGGAAAAATACCCTTCATTTTACTTGTCAAATCGAGGTTCTAAATCCATACTAGTGTAGAGTAAGAAGGACGTTAGAAAGGAATTAGCTCTCATGACTAAAGAACAATGGGCGAAGGATTTAGCGCAAAATATTAATCCAGCCAATATTAAGTTAGACGAATCGTTACAACAATATACAATGACAAAATTAGGTGGCAAGGCGGATGTTTTTGTTCTACCTGAAACGGAGGATGAAGCGGCAGCTGTAATTCGCTATGCACATACAAATAATATTCCATTATTAATGCTCGGTAATGGCTCCAATATGGTCGTGCGTGATGGCGGCTTACGAGGAATAGTTGTTACATTTGCACATTTAGATGAAATTCATATTAACGGTGATTATGTATATGCACAAAGTGGGGTACTTATTAAGGATGTGTCGAAGCTTGCAGCAGCCGCATCCCTAACAGGCTTTGAATTTGCATGTGGTATTCCAGGCTCCATTGGGGGAGCTATGGCGATGAATGCAGGGGCATATGGTGGTGAGATAAAGGATATTATTATTTCTTCTAAAGTTTTAACAAAAGAAGGGGAGATTTTGAAATTATCGAAAGAAGAGCTGGAACTCGGCTACCGCCAAAGTATTATTGCCAAGAAGGGTTATTATGTGCTGTCATCGGAATTTCAGTTAACGCAGGGTATACAGGAAGAAATTGCCGCGAAAATTGCAGATTTAACGTACCAACGTGAGTCTAAACAGCCGTTAGAATACCCATCTGCTGGGAGTGTCTTTAAGCGTCCTCCAGGACACTTTGCAGGCAAGCTTATTCAGGATAGTGACCTGCAAGGGAAAGGCGTAGGTGATGCAGAGGTATCAACCAAGCATGCAGGCTTTATTGTTAATAAAGGAAATGCGACGTCTACCGATTACATTGCGACCATCCAAATGGTGCAACGAGTGGTCAAAGAAAAGTTTGGCATCGACTTAGAAACGGAAGTGAAAATAGTCGGTGATGATTTGTAAAAAAATTACAGATGACGCTCTTCGCTGATGGCGAGGGGCGTTTTTTAGGGGTGAATCACTATGAAGTTTATATCATGGAATGTCAATGGTATCCGAGCTTGCGTAAGCAAAGGCTTTTTAGATTTTTTCAATGAGGTAGATGCAGACTTTTTTTGTATTCAGGAATCAAAATGTCAGGCGGGACAAGTTGAACTTTCGCTAGAAGGTTATGAGCAATATTGGAATTATGCGGTGAAAAAGGGCTATTCAGGTACAGCTATTTTTACAAAACATACACCTCTTTCAGTACAATATGGTGTCGGTGAGGATAAGTCACAGGACGAGGGCCGAATAATAACGTTAGAATATGACAATTTTTATTTAGTGAACGTCTATACACCAAATGCCCAGCGTGATTTAGCAAGATTACCGATTCGCCTGGAGTGGGAGAACCGCTTAGCACTGTATTTAAAAGAACTTGATGCGAAAAAACCTATCGTGTACTGTGGGGATTTGAACGTCGCGCATACGGAAATAGATTTAAAAAATGTAAAATCAAACATTGGTAATTCAGGTTTTACATATGAAGAACGTGCTAAAATGACCGAACTTTTAGCAAGTGGATTTATAGATTCTTTCCGCTACAAGCATCCGAATGAGACGGATCATTACACATGGTGGTCTTATATGAATAAAGTACGTGAGCGGAATATTGGTTGGCGTATTGATTATTTTATTGTATCGGAGCGATTGAAAGAGCAGATTAGCGTTGCGACAATTCATTCACATATTTTGGGTAGTGATCATTGTCCAATTGAATTACAACTTGACCATTAATATCTAAGAAGAAATCGTATTTCCGGAGGGAAGTGCGATTTTTTTATATACCTCTGTCGTACAGAAAAGTTTTTTATCCTATTATTTTGTGCACAACGAAATTTACATCTTTCCGTATATTTAAAGGGTTTTCTGATAGATTTCTTATTTGTAGTCTATAAAGAGGCGTTTTTTCGCTGATAAAACAATAAACTTCGCTAAAAATTTTAGCTTTTATCTTGTGGGAAAGGATTTGAAAAAGCTAGATAAAGAATATATTGCTTAAAGGGGGTTTGTAGTTGTGAAAAAAAAGGCATGGAAAAAGTGGCTTGTTGGTGTTGTTGCTTTTTTAGCTATTGTACTTTTAGTAGTCTTTATAGGCTTTACGTGGTTTATGAATAAATCAAAGCCCATTATTGAGGGGGATCTTGCAGTAAGTGTGCTTGATCAGGATGTAACTGTTACGAGAGATGATAAGGGGGTTCCCCATATATTAGCAGAGACCGATGCAGATTTATATCGTGCACAAGGGTACGTTCAGGCGCAGGACAGACTGTTTCAAATGGATTTAGCACGTAGACAGGCAAGTGGTCGATTATCGGAAGTTATTGGTGAGGCGACAATTAATACAGATAAACATTTTCTTACGTTTAGTTTACGTGATGCAGCAGAAAAATCACTATCTGCTTATGATGCGGAAAGTAAGCAGGTGCTCGAATGGTTTGCAGAAGGAGTGAATGCTTTCATCACGCAGGCAAAGGAAAATAATACATTAAGCTATGAATTCGCATTACTAGGTTACGAGCCGGAAGAATGGTCTGTTGTAGATTCTCTAACAATTGGTAAATATATGGCGTACGATTTAGGGGGTAATTGGAATACGCTTGCTTTCCGTCATTGGGCTTTACAAAATTTCGATGAAGAGAAGGCAAAGGAATTATTTATAAAGTATCCTGACAACGCATCATCCATTATTGAGGCAAACATAGAAAATCCAGTAGCGGTAGCAGGTCAATTTAACACAGACTTATTGCCAAATGAATTTAATGGGAGTAATAACTGGGTTGTTTCAGGCGATAAAACAAAGTCAGGCTTTCCGATTTTAGCCGATGATCCACATTTAGGTTTAAGCACGCCGTCTATCTGGTATCAAATGCATCTGCAGTCACCTGAACAAAATGTTAGCGGTGTCATATTTGCAGGTATCCCTGGCATTATTCTAGGTCATAACGATGATATTGCTTGGGGGGTAACAAATGTAGGTCCAGATGTACAGGATTTGTATATTGAAATTCCAAATCCGGATAATCCTACACAATTCAGATATGATGGTGAGTGGGAGCAGGCTGAGGTACGTGAGGAATCTATCAAGGTGAAGGATGGAAAAACAGTGGATTTTGATGTTGTCGTAACACGACACGGACCAATTATGACCGATTTAGCGTTTAAAGATACTGAACCATCAGCACAGTTTTCGATGCAGTGGACAGCGCTACAATCTACAGCAGAACTGCGAGCAATAATTGGCTTTAATAAAGCAAATTCATGGGATGACTTTGAAAAGGCATTAGAAGACTTTAAAGCGCCAGCACAAAACTTTGTCTTTGCATCCAAGGACGGCACAATCGCCTATAAAGCAAACGGTGAAATTCCGATACGCAAGCAGGGAGAAGGACAGTTACCAGTGCCTGGTGATTCAAGTGACTATGGCTGGGAAGGCTTTATCCCATGGGATGAACTACCGACAGTAGTAAATCCAAAGGAAGGATTTATTGCGACTGCGAATAACGAAGTTATTGGCGAGGAATATCCTTATCATCTAACGGATTTCTGGGCACAGCCGTATCGCTATGAGCGTATTAAAGAAGTGTTAGAAGCTAATGATTCGCTAACAATAGAAGACATGATGAATTTGCAAATGGATCAGCATAATTTATATGCACGTGAGTTTTTACCAGATTTACTAACTTCGTTGAAAGCACAAGATAAGGATGGAAAGTATGCAGAAGTCATTACGCAACTAGTGAATTGGGATATGGTGGATGCAAAAGAATCAAGCGCACCACTTGTCTTCCATACGCTAATGGAACAATTGCAGGAAGTTCTTTTTAAAGATGAAATGCCGCTAGATATGTATAATCTAATGGCTGGTAAATACAATATAACGGATCAACTGTTACGACAAGCATATGCGGGTGAGAAAAGTACTTGGATAGAAGAACAGGGTGGTGTGGATGCAATAGTATATGAAGCATTAGAACGATCGATAGCACTAATTGAGAATCGTTTTGGAACGAATGTTTCGAAGTGGCAATGGGGGGATTTCCATCAACTTACATTTGATCATACACTAGGAAGTGCATCACCGATATTAGCCGCATACTTTAATGCTAAAAAGGTACCTATTGGCGGTTCGAAAGTAACTGTACAGGCAGCTGACGATGATATGGATGGCAATGTAGATCATGGAGCTTCCTGGCGATTTGTAGCAGACGTAGGTGATTTGAGCTCAGCTTACCATATTGTCGGTCCTGGACAGAGTGGCCACGTGAAATCGAAGTGGTATCAAGACCAGGTAGAGGATTGGGCTAATGGGAATTATCATGAAACTTCTGTCAAGAAAGATGATATTAAAGGGCAGACGTTATTATTAAAGGCACAATAATATTGACGGACAGTGCACTATTTTGTCGTTTTTAAAGGTAGTTGAATTCAAATTTCTCCTGAATTCGTGCTTGCAGAAAAAACCTTCTTTTGTTTTTCGGCGAGTATATGGCAATACAGGTAGCAGTTGTGATTTTCTAATAAAAAATTCGTCATCGTAGGTGTTTTATAAGCAGCATCAGCTGCCACAGCAATTAGATTGCAATAATAATCTTTTCGACTAATCAAGCGTGACGATTGTGCTTCATACAAATCCTTTTACGTCTGTAGCTGCATGGAAAACGTAGGTGATTGGAGTGGAAGGCGCGACACTCCTGCAGGAACAGCACGTGCGCAAAAATTAGTTGGAGCCGTGCCTACGGAAAGGGAGCGCCTGAAACGGAAATCAATGTTTTTTTACTATTTACTCTACAGTCTGAACAGCGTCCGATTTTGTGCGCTGTTTTTTTGTTGTGAGAGTCAGCGTATAAATTTAACTATAATACGTGATCGTAATCATACACATTCAAATGTCTGTTTGAATATGATGAAGTACTATGATATATTGAAAACAATCAAACGAACATTTGAATGAGGTGAGAAAATGCCGAAAGAAGTATGTGAAGTAACGCATGTAAATGATGAGGCTGTCACGAAGGTACAGCAACAAATGCCAGATTTATCAGGTGTAGCAAAATTTTTAAAGGCTTTATCTGACGAAACAAGACTCAAAATTGCCTATGCCCTAACGGTAGAAGATGCATTATGTGTCTGTGATGTCGCCACAATTATCGGTTCATCTGTAGCAACAGCATCACATCATTTACGCTACTTGAAAGATAACAGTCTAGCGAAATCGTATCGAAAAGGAAAGCAAATGTACTACTCTTTAGCCGATGAACACGTATACCAAATTGTCACGATTGCTTATGAACATGCGAAAGAGGGGATTGACGATGGCAGCGACACCAACTAAGCAAGAATACCGTTTGCAAAACTTATCCTGCGCCAGCTGTGCAGCAAAATTTGAGAAAAATGTGAAAGCTATTCCCGAGGTACAAGAAGCACAAGTTAATTTTGGGGCCTCCAAAATCATGGTAATCGGTGACGTAAACGTCGATCAAATTGAAGAGGCCGGTGCATTTGATGGCATTAAAGTATCGCAATCGCCAAAAAGCACAATTGAAACATCTACACCATTTTATAAAAAAATGGAAAACATTTTAGCTGGGATTGCTTTGTTATTCGTGGTACTTGGTTATGTATTGGTAACAATACGTGGTGAAACAGATCCTCTGGCAATTGGCATGTTTATCATAGCAATCTTAGTAGGTGGAGTAGGAATATTTAAAACAGGTTTCCGTAATCTAGCACGTTTCGAATTTGATATGAAAACACTGATGACGATTGCCGTAATAGGTGCTGCAATTATTGGTGAATGGGAAGAAGCGGCAGTTGTTGTCTTTTTATTCGCAGTGAGTGAAGCACTTGAGGCATATTCGATGGATAAAGCTCGCCAATCGATTCGGCAACTTATGGATATTGCACCTTCAACAGCAACTATTAAACGTGCTCACGGTAAGCATTTTCATGAAATGGAAGTGCCGACTGAAGAAATTGAAATTGGTGATATTTTAATTGTCAAACCTGGTCAAAAAATTGCCATGGACGGGATTGTAGTAAGTGGACTATCGGCAGTCAATCAAGCAACTATTACAGGGGAGTCAATACCTGTTAATAAAACAATAGATGACGAGGTATTTGCGGGAACATTGAATGAGGAAGGTGCACTGGAGGTCCGTGTTACGAAGCGTGTGGAGGATACAACTATTGCTAAAATTATCCATTTGGTAGAAGAAGCACAGGCGGAGAAAGCACCATCACAGCAATTTGTTGATCGCTTTGCTAAATACTACACACCTGCGATTATGCTGGTTGCCGTACTTGTTGCTGTTATTCCACCATTGTTTATAGGCGATTGGCAGCATTGGATATATCAAGGTTTAGCTGTGTTAGTTGTTGGCTGCCCTTGTGCGCTTGTTGTCTCGACTCCGGTAGCCATCGTGACTGCTATCGGGAATGCAGCAAGACATGGTGTGCTCATTAAGGGCGGCATTCATTTAGAACAATTAGGTCATATTGAAGCCGTGGCCTTTGATAAAACAGGTACCTTAACAAAAGGTAAACCAGAAGTAACAGACATAATTACGCAGAGCGACATGGCAAAGGATACAGTATTACAACTTGTTGCGGCCGTTGAAAAGCAATCGCAACATCCGCTAGCAAAAGCAATTCTAACTGCTTTACATGAAAAGGGGTTAGATGAGCTGGTGCCGACTGATTTCCAATCAGTGACGGGGAAAGGGGCTTTTGCAACAATTGAAGGCAAAAAGGTTTCTGTCGGAAGTTTGAAATGGATTGCCACTTTAACGTCTGTGGATGAAGTGACAAAAGAACAAGCCAATCAATTGCAAGCACAAGGTAAAACAGTTGTTGCAGCTGTTAGCGACGATCAATTAATCGGCATTATCGGTATCGCTGACCAATTACGTGTGGAAAGTAAAAGTGTTCTGCATAGCCTAACGGCGTTAAAAGTGAAACATACCGTGATGTTAACAGGTGATGCTAAAATGACAGCAGAAGCTATTGCTACTTCCCTTAATATGAGTGATGTAAGGGCAGGTTTACTGCCGGCGGAAAAATTAATGGCAATTAAAGAATTACGCACGAAGTACGGAGCTGTAGCTATGGTAGGGGATGGAGTGAATGATGCGCCAGCCTTAGCATCTGCCAATGTAGGTATCGCAATGGGTGGTGCGGGCACAGATGCAGCTTTGGAAACCGCAGATATTGCTTTAATGGGTGATGATTTAACGAAATTGCCTTATACAATTGGTTTAAGTAGAAAAACATTACGCATTATTAAAGAAAATATAATTTTCGCATTGGCATTAAAATTAATCGCCTTATTACTTGTTATCCCAGGATGGTTAACATTATGGATTGCCATTTTTGCAGATATGGGTGCGACATTGCTAGTTGTTTTTAACTCTTTAAGACTAATTAAAACAAAAAAATACAAGTAAAAAGATTGGGTTTGATAAAATATAGGAGAATACTACCGCTTTAAATTAGTAATTATTGTTGATGTAGATGCTATTAGCGATTCTTGAAAAAGCACTTATTTAATGCTAAGATATGTTGAGGACAATGTAACAATTAATTATAAATGAGGCGAAAGTTGTATATGTCAGAACCTATTTTAGTAAATGTTACAGAGGAAATTGTACGTGGCTTAGTAAGTTTTCTTTTACGAGGACCGGAATATCAAACATTTTGTAAATGTGAAATCTGTGAGTTTGACACAGTTGCAATTGCTTTAAATGCGTTACCTAGTAAGTATGTTACATCTATGGACGCGCGCGATGAAGCATTTAAAACAATGAATACTCCTGAAAATATCGAGCTGGTTAACAGAGAGATTATCCGTGCATTACATGTAGTGAATAAGTATCCTCGGCATAAGTAGAGCCCACTTCTATATGAGGTCGGCTCTTTTTATGTGTAATGACAATGATTCCTGTGGTTATGTATTTTCAGTTAACTTTTAAGGCAAGCTTGTAGTAAAATAGAGAGTAAGAAAATGAAAGAGAGGGAATAGAATATGCCAACACCAAGTATGGAGGACCATATCGAACAAATATATTTATTAATCGCTAATAAAGGGTATGCTCGTGTGTCTGACATAGCGGAAGCATTATCTGTTCTTCCTTCTTCTGTTACGAAAATGGTTCAAAAATTAGATAAAGATGGTTATTTAGTTTATGAAAAATATCGTGGTCTTACATTGACGCCAAAAGGAGAAAAACTTGGAAAGCGTCTTGTACAACGCCATGAACTGCTAGAGCAATTTTTACGAATCATTGGTGTAGACGAAGAACGCATTTACAATGATGTAGAAGGAATTGAGCACCATCTTAGTTGGAATTCAATCGATCGAATTGCTGATCTTGTGCAGGTAATGGAAGAAAATCCAGACATCGCAAAAAAATTAGAGGCATCTAGATCACAGCACAACCTATAAAAGTGAAACTTTAATCAGTTACTTATGGTTGCTGGACCTGCCACTATCTTGTTGTATTGGAGTGGACGCCCTAGTACCCGTTAGTAGCACGGAGTAAAATATTTTGCGAAATTGATGGTGTGAAGGAAAGGAAGACATTATGAACGAATTAAAATCAGGTGAAGTTGTAACGTTAACTGTATTAGAGCAACAAGCATCGAAATGGATCTTAACAAATGGGGTAGCCGAATTACCATTAAATGCTTCAGAGGTCACAGAACCACTTGCTGTGGGTGATCTTCTTCAAGTATTTTTATTCACGGATCGCCGTGGAGATTTAGCGGCTACAACTGCTATTCCAACATTTGCACAAGGTGAGTATGGCTGGGCACGCGTACTACGAGTGGTGGAACGTGAAGGAGCTTTTGTTGATATTGGGACATCACGTGAGGTACTTGTAAAAGCTGAAGATCTACCTGCCATAAACGAGGTTTGGCCAGCAGTGGGCGACCATTTATTTATGACATTGCGCACAGATCGTAATGGAGATTTATTTGGGCGTCTAGCAACGGAAGAAAAAATATTGGAGCTATATGAAGGTGCATTTGAAGATTTGCACAATAAAAATATTAAAGCACGACCATATCGTTTATTGCCAGTAGGATCGTTTTTACTAGGTGTAGAAGTACCATATCGCATTTTCGTCCATGAATCAGAGCGTTCTGCAGAACCTCGTCTTGGACAAGACATAGATGTACGTATTATTGATGTAAAAGAGGACGGCTCTATGAACGGTTCACTTTTACCACGTAAACATGAGCGCATTACTGGTGATGCTCAACAAATCTTAAGCTATTTACAGGATGTTGGTGGCAAAATGCCATTTGGTGATAAGTCTTCACCAGAAGAAATTCAAGAAATGTTCCATATGAGTAAAGCTGCATTTAAACGTGCGCTAGGTACACTTATGAAAGCTGGCAAGATAAAACAACAAAATGGCTGGACAGAAGAAATTTAACTTCTTTCAGTGTTTTGTTTTGTGTAGGGAAAGTGAAACGTCGTCTTGTAGACGCGCAATGGATCTTATAATCCTTCAATGGATATCACACGAATGACGAGAGAATGCTTGAAACCTTCTCGTCATTTTTTCGTACTAATAGTTGTATAGTGACATACATTATACAGGCTAAATGATTTTTCTAGCGAAAGGGGTCACACAATTTGAAAAAAACATGGATGAAAGTGCTAACTGCTACTATGTTAGTATTTGGTGTGATGGCACCAGCAACAGGATTTGCGGCCGATAATTCGACAACAAAAGCAATTGATGAAAAACTTGGTGTGCCAATCGTGGTATATGGTGCAAACTTATCAGAGACGGAAAAGGAATCTGTCAAAAAGTCATTAAAAGTAAACGAAGAACCTGAAACTGAAGAAATTACAGTATCAGGAGAAGACTTAGCGAAATACATTAAAGACAGTAATTCCAGTTCACGCATGTATTCCTCTGCAAAAATTACGCGCAAGGATGCAGGGAAGGGCTTAGTGATTGAGATTGTCACACCCTCAAACATCACACAAGTAACATCTGAAATGTATGCGAATGCGATGCTGACAGCAGGTATTGAGGATGCTTCAGTGCAGGTAGCTGCGCCAAAGGCTGTAACGGGTCATTCAGCGCTTGTAGGGATTTATAAAGCTTATGAAGTGAAGACTGGTGAAACGCTAGATATTGAGCGCACAGACGTTGCCAATGAAGAACTGTCAGTAGCAACTTCTCTTGCCGAGTCATCTGGAGTAGATGATGCAAAGGTTGCAGAACTACTAACAGAAATAAAAAAACAAATAGCAGAATTAAAGCCGGCAACACGTGAAGATGTTGAAAAAATCGTGCAAGAGCAGTTAAATAAGCTAGAAATAAATTTAAGTGAGAAGGATCGACAACTGTTAATAGATTTAATGGACAAAATTAGTAAACTAGATATTGATTTTAGTAAATGGTCTGATCAATTAAATGATATTAGTAATACGTTACAAGAAAAGTTCGGTGCACTAATGGAAGATGAAGGTTTCTGGACAGGTGTGAAAAATTTCTTCGCCAATTTAAAAGAATCGATTTCATCTTGGTTTAAATAAAAATAGTAAAGCTCACTGTCACAATGGCAGTTGAGCTTTTTTGTTTTATTTCATTTCTTTACGAAAATGCGGTTGGTACACCAGGGACAGATATGACGTATTTTGATATTCCAATGGCAGCACGGACTAGACCTGGTGTTTCTAGTATTTCTAATACAGCTTTGCGTATTCAGTCGAATAAAGCCTTACAGTTTTGGCTAAAACAATTAGATGCTTTTGGGGTAACACGTGATGATATTATCGAACGCTTTGGACGACAAACACTTACTTTCCGTGACTTTGAAGGTGCAAGATTAATGCTTGTAGTTGATGATGGTAATGGTGTGCCATATGGTTAGCCTTGGAAGACTGAGGGTATTACAGCAGAGCATGCAATCGTTGGACTTGGACCTGTCACGTTGACGGTACGTACGGCTGACAAGACTGAAAGCGTCTTATCTGATGTTCTTGGTTTTAAAAAGGCAGGTAGCTATCCATCGTCCGTAATGGGACGGCCAGATATCCTCGTCTATACTACAGGCGAGGGCGGTCCTGGAGCAGAGGTGCATGCACATTGAAGAACATAAAGACTTACCAGTAGGGCGTGCCGGCAGAGGAAGTGTACATCATGTGGCGTTCAGGGCCAAAACAGTCGAAGAATATGAACAATGGTCTGATAAGTTACGTGCACTAGATTTTCAAACTTCTGGAGAAGTGGATCTTTTCTATTTCCGTTCAATTTACTTTAGAGAGCCTAATGGGATTTTATATGGACTTGCGACAGACGAGCCAGGTTTTACGTCAGATGAGCCACTAGAAACACTCGGTAAGCCACCATTTTCACAAGGCAAACGCGTGCGAATCGAACGCTCACTATCTTTATGAAAAAACAAAAGGCTGTGTTACTATGAAAAAAAGGAGTGGTGAGAAATGGAATTCCAATTACAGAATGGTACATCAAATAAGCTTGCATTTGTATATGAGCAAGAAGGGGAAAGATTAGCAGAAATTACTTGGCAGCAACAGGGGCAAGTGATGGTAATGGATCACACATATGTCTCAGACAAGCTCCGTGGGCAAGGAGTGGCCAAAAAATTATTAGATCGTGCAGCAGATTATGCACGTGAAAACGATTATAAAATGGAAGCCGTTTGTTCATATGTAGTTGCTGCATTTGAAAAATCCGATGCCTATGATGATGTAAAACAATAAAGTAAAAACAGTAGAGCACTGTCGCGACATTTGACATTATGTCGACCGAAACTAATGGAGATACTTGGATTTTTAAAAAAATAAGGCAATCTGCTAGTAGCCTTGTGCTAGTAAGCGGATTGCCTTTTCAGCTTTTACTGCAAATCATTAATTACGCTCCCTATAGTAGAATTACACTGTAGATTAGAAAAGTTAAGAAACCTGCTCCCCCCAATAATGAAGCCATATCAACCCAATCGTATAGTAAGTCTAAATCTTTCACACAAATCACCCTCCTATTAATTGTAATAATTAATTAATTCCCTTAGTTTGTTAGTTATAATCATAAATAATTACAAAATAAAGTTGGATAACGAAAAGGAGTTAGAATTGTGCGATAATATTGAGTGGGAGAGTGATAGATAATGTCTTGGAAAATACAGACGTATAATGAATTAACGACGGAAGAACTGTATAAAATTATTCAGCTACGAGTAAATGTTTTTATTGTTGAACAACAAACATGCTATGAGGATTTAGATAATCATGATCAAAACTCTATACATTTATCATATGTTAAAAATGGAAAAATATTCGCATATGCACGTTTATTACCTCCGGGAGAAAAATTTGATATGGCATCGATAGGTCGTGTGATAACCAATGAAGAAGTACGTGGCACTGGACTGGGTAAGGAAATGGTGCAATTAGCTATAAATACAATCGAAAAAGAATGGCCAGGTTCAGAGATATTCATTCAGGCGCAGGGGTATTTAGAAGATTTTTACGGTTCTTTTGGCTTCAAGCAAGTTTCAGAGCGCTATATCTATGATAGCTTGCCGCACCTTGATATGTTGTATAAGGCGAAAAAATAATGTTTAGACCTCTAAGAATAGGGAAAAGCTATATTATAAGGCCAGTTTCTATATTTCTAGGAGGGATTTAAAATGGCAAAACGCAAAGGAACAGGTGTTGTACTTGCAGGATTAGCAGGATTAGCAGCATCTTATTTAAGCAAAAAAGAAAACCGTGATAAAGCATTGAATATGTTTAGTAGTGCCAAATCCAAAGTTGAATCTTATTTGAATACATCAAATGTTAATATGGATGAAAGAATCGCCGAACGTATAACTACTGAGGTAGCGACAGAAGCAGGGACATCTCCAACGAAGTTAGCATCAAATGAAATGGTTGCTGAAGGTGGCGGACATACAGGCGTCCATTTTTACAACGAAGAGATTCAGGAAAAAGAAAAGTAAGTAAAAACCTTCTCATTTAACGATGAGAAGGTTTTCTTTTAGGAATGACTGTAATAACTGCAAAGCCTATTAATACTAATCCAGTGAAAATAAATCCACTGACAATACCGAGTGAGAGCCAACCTAACAATGAGGAGCCTAATACAACGCCTAGTGAGAAAAAGGCATAAAAATAACCGTATGCTTTTCCTCGAATTTCAACTGTCGTCGAGTCAATTAATAGTGAATTTACTGAAGGAAACAAGAATCCAAAGCCAACACCATAGCAAATCATCGCCATATAAAGCAGTGTACTGGAGTCAGCCTGACTGATAAGTATTTGGCTAATCCCCATTAAGCCAATCCCGAGTGACAACGTTTTAATGGGGGCAACTTTGTCAAAAATGCGATTGCTAGGCAGAATAAACACGAGTACAGCAATAACGCCAAATGCACTCATTAGTGTACCACTTAAGCGAGAATCAAAGCCTAAAGACTGTACCTTTAAGGGAAGTAGGTAGGCAATAACACCTTGTGAGAACATTAAAAAGAATGCACCTGAAAAGGCTTTTAACGTACCGGCATTATTAAAAAATACACGAATAGGTATATATGTACTGGGTGCAGTTTTTTCCGTAGTTACTTTACTCGATCTAAGCAAAAAAGTAGCTAGAATACCTAAAAGTAACATAAAACTTGCTGTAATATTAAAAACGAAAGGTACGCTTGTACGACTTGCTAAAATACCGCTAAATGCTGGTCCAATGATAGCTGCTATTCCCACGAATGCACCCGAAATTGCACTACCCTTACCACGTTTTTCTTGTTCGGTGGCATTTGCTAGGAATGTAAACGCAGCTGGGACGATAAAACCTGCTACTAAGCCATGTACAAATCGTACAGCCAGTAGAGCAAATGGCTCTGCTATTAAATTATAAAGTGTTAACGAGAGACCTGTAGTTAAAAGACCAATTACTAAAATCACAAACGGTCCTTTACGATCAGTTAAAAAACCTGAAATAATATTCCCGAACGTATTAGAAAGGGAATACATGCCAACAGCTAGCCCAGTTAAAAAGGCAGATGCCCCTAAAGATTCTGCATATGTACTCATTACAGGAAGCTGAGTAAATAAGTCAAAAAATGAAAAGAATATAATTACATAGATAAATTTCTTCATAGCTCCTCCTGTTACAAATTACGACTTAGTGGGTTTATCCGTACAAAGGGATACGAACATTTCCAACTAAAACGCAGTTGAAGGAAATCATGTTCACGATAAGTACTGGACAAAAGTACACTTGAAAGTTTATTGCATCTTGTAGAACTCAATAAAATCGGTGGGGAAGAATAAGTCCCCACCGATTTTATTTTATTATACCATTTTCGACAAAAAAAGAACGCCTAATAAGTCGAAATGAACTTATTAGGCGTTAGAATTATAAATTAAGCTTTTACAACTTCTTTTTTCATTGTTTTGTTTTTAGCAAGATTAACGTGCCAAGAAAGTGCCTCTTCTAAAATATGAGGTGTTTGTTGGTTACCAGTTGCTTCAACAGCACGGTTGTAGTAATCCCATAATTGCTCTTTGTAATCTGGGTGAGCACAGTTTTTGATGATTAGTTGTACACGTTCTTTTGGAGCAAGTCCACGTAAATCAGCGATACCTTGTTCAGTAATGATTACGTCTACGTCATGCTCAGTGTGGTCTACGTGAGAAACCATTGGTACGATAGACGAAATCGCTCCGCCTTTAGCATATGATTTTGTTACGAATATTCCAAGACGCGCATTACGTGCGAAGTCACCAGAACCACCGATACCGTTCATCATTTTTGTACCTGATACATGTGTAGAGTTTACGTTACCATAAATATCTAATTCAAGAGCTGTGTTGATTGAGATTAAGCCCAAACGACGAATAAGTTCTGGGTGATTAGAAATTTCTTGTGGACGTAAGCAAATTTTATCAGCATACTTTTCTAAATTGCCATAAACTTTTTTCTGTAATTCTTCAGTAAGTGTAATTGAAGTAGCTGCAGCAAATTTAACTTTACCAGCATCGATTAAGTTGAATACAGCATCTTGGAGTACTTCAGAAGCAACAACTAAATCTTCAAACTCTGAATTAGCGAAGCCGTCAAGTACAGCGTTTGCTACAGAACCTACACCAGATTGTAATGGCATTAATTTGTTAGTTAGACGACCAGCTTTAATTTCATCGCGGAAGAAGTCTAATAAAATATTCGCCATTGTTTGTGTTTCTTCATCTGGAGGAACGATTAATGAAGGAGCATCTGGTTCTTCAGAAATCACGATTGCTTTAATTTTAGCTGGATCTACTTTAATCCCGATTTCGCCAATACGTTGTGTAGCATCAGTCATTGGAATTGCTTCACGTTCACCTTGCTCAGCAGGTACATAAATATCATGAATACCGATTAGAGCTTCTGGGTGAGAGATATTTAACTCGATAATAATATTTTCTGCATACTCAGCGAAGATAGGTGAATTACCTACAGAGTTTGTAGGGATAATAAATCCGTCCTCTGTAATAGCCACAGCTTCAAGAATTAAATATTTAATTGGGCCCATAATCCCTTGACGAACTAATTCAGCGTTATGAGAAAGGTGTGCATCTACATACTGGATATCACCAGAGTTGATAAGGTTGCGGATACCTGCATCGCCTTGGAAAGGTCCGCGTTTGCGAATAACGCCAGCCTCAGCTAAGTATTTATCTACTTCAGGGCCTAAAGAAGCGCCTGTATATACATCAATTTTGAATTTTTCATTTTTAGCTCGTTCTACTAATGCCATTGGAACAACTTTAGCGTCCCCAGCACGAGTGAAACCACTCATACCTACTACATCACCATCAGAAATAAGTGCTGCAGCTACATCAGCTGTAACGATTTTGCTTTCAAGCTCTTGTAAACCTAAACGTTTTTGAATAATTGCATCCATTAAAAAAATCCTCCCCTAAAAAGTTTTGATGGAAACCGATTACAAAACTAGAAAAAACTTATAAGAATTTTCTGTTTATTTAGTTGTAGTATAACACCAACCATTTGAATAATACTATCACCAATCTGTCACAAATACTTTATAAACAGCATTAAACTGTTTAAAAAAAGGAAATTCGAGCATAAGAACGCTTTTTCGACAGAGAAAACGTTTTATTATAGCGCCACCTATATTGAACTGACATAAAATTCTTATTAAAAAGAAAAAAATACAGCAAGCACTTTGAAAAGTAAAATGCTCGCTGTACCTTAATAATTTAAAATCCTAAAGAACGACGGAAGTAGCTTGCATAGCGTTGGCTAACAGGGATACGTGTGCCGTCTTTCATGATTAATAAGAAAGTGGAATGTGAGTCTGGTTGAATTTCATCAATGTAGTCAATGTTTACAATATATGAGCGGTGGCATCGAATAAATGAATCAGGTGCTAAAAATAGCTCAAGATCGCTTAAATTTAGTCGGTGATATCCTTCGCGCCCCATTGTTTTAACAAATGTCTTTCGAAGCTGGGTTTCAAGATAAATGACTTGGTCATGCTTGATAGGGTACCAGCAATCATCAATTTTGATTGTGATGTAATTTGTTAAAAACGCTGATGGCTTTTGTGGGAAGATAGCAGTAATGGCACCTTTTGTCTCGCCTTCTTCCATTAAAGGGATACTCATGCCGAAATAAGCAACGCCAAATACATCAGGTTCGATATACGTGCTGATTTTTTGCCCATAGCTTAAAGCTTTATGTGCAGCTGAGCCTTCTTTAATTGGGTCACCTGGCTTGATTTTTAAATCAACTTTTTTGCTTGGTTGGTAATACAAGTATTCGTTTGTGTCGGAAATTGCGATGGAAGTATTCTCTGGGAAGAACTCCTTAATAATCTCCATGATTTCTTCTATTTGTTTTGGATCCACTATTAACACCTCATTTGAACTTTTAAAAATAGTATTATCATCTAGTTTACTACATATTCGTATAAATTATATAGAGAAGATTTAGGAATAAAATAGAGAAATGTCGAATGTGAAATAAAAAGGTGTAAAATACATTACAGAAAATGTAACAAATTTTAATTAATTACTAATTTTTTTGTTACATATATGGTAAAATTTAATTGGGTCTAAGTAAGTTTACTAGGTTTCTACTATTCCTATGTGATAAATAAGAACTAGGGAGGAAGTCAAAATGTGGTTGAAAGGAATTCGCAGAATATGATAAAATCCTCTGTATAGTCTACTTTTATTACAATTGGTGTTTTAATTGGATTATTTTTAAGTTATAGTCAATTTATACTGGTGGAATAGGACCCAATTCATACCAAAATAAGTAAATGCTATTTTCTTATTTAAAAAATTATGTAGAATGGTGTCAAATATTGTAAAGTTATTCGTGCATTCTGAGGAAAGATGGGGAAGATTATGCAACTACATCAACATTCAATGTCAGAAACGATATCAAAAAGATACTTCCAAGAAATTGATAATATTAATCAATACATCGGTGTTGAAGAATTTTTTAATATTGAGTCGAAATTAATTTTTGAAATTTATCACTTAGAATCTGCAAAGGCTAAGAAATCTTTGCATGAGATAATTGATATTCTTTCAATACGTTTTGGCAAGCAAGTCATTAAAATTGTTCGAAGTTATTTTTCCGTTTTGTCGTCGATTGTTGCTCGTAAATTACTTGACAATCAGGTACCTTCGAAGAAAGCTTTTGCCTTTAATATTGCCTGTAATGATATGATTGAAAATCAAATGAAGGACGCAGAGTTTTTGCAATTTGCCGACGATTTAATTGATTTCTTTGTCTATTTTATCGCAGATCGCAAGCAACCGACTTTCCGTCACCAGACTGTCAATAAGGTGATTATGTATATAAACGATGAATTAGAAAATGACCTAACAGTAGAGAGCATCGCAAATAACTTCCATATTAGTACAAGTCACTTATCGCGTATATTTAGAGAACATGTTGGGATTACACTTGTCGAATATTTAAATGTTCGCCGTGTTGAGGAATCTCAGTACTATTTACGCCATACAAATAAAAGCATTACTTCTATTTCTGATCAATTCCATTTCTGTAACCAAAGTTACTTTACTCGTATTTTCAAGAAATATACAGGAGTTACACCTAAGCATTTCCGAGACGAGTTACATCACGAATTTTATCGTTTTGAAATGGCGGAGTCTGAGCTTCAAAATATATAATTGATATTGTGATTGTTTTAAATGTAGAAGGACCTTGTAAGCAATTTTCGAACATACAGTAAGATGCGGACATGTTAGCGATGCTAAGCTCGCATCTTTTTTTATGCGAATTAGACTCTCTTACGATGAAGCCTAGAAGTAATTGAATTAGTAGCGCTTGCTATTTGATAAAGATAGTCTTTATAAGGTATACTTCACATTAGTTGAAAAATAATAGTAGGTGGATAAATGAAAAATTTAAAGCTATTTTCAATGCTTGGTCTTGTGGTTTTTGTACTTAGTGGCTGTCAAGCAGTTCAGAACAAAGAAGGCTTTTTCTATAGTATTTTTGTAAAGCCTATGGAATTTTTACTTGAGTTTTTCGGGAACGATATATTTTCAGGTAGTTACGGTTTAGCGATTATCGCTATTACAGTGCTTATTCGTTTAGTCTTAATGCCGATTATGTTGAAAAACTATCGTCAGCAACAAATCATGAAATCAAAAATGGATGCCTTCAAGCCTGAAATGGAAGAAGTTCAGAAAAAGATGAAGGAAGCTAAGACAAAAGAAGAACAAATGAAGTACCAACAAGAAATGATGGCCTTGTATTCAAAACATGGTGTTAATCCATTAAATATGGGTTGCTTACCGATGTTAATCCAAATGCCAATCATCATGGGTCTTTACTTTTCGATTTTATATTCAGCCGATGTTAAATCACATATGTTTTTATGGTTTAGCTTAGGTTCGCCAGATATCATTATGACCATTATTGCGGGGATTGTTTATTTAGTTCAAGCGCGTGTGTCACTATGGACGGTACCAGAGCAGCAAAAAGCACAGATGAAAATGTTTATTTATATTTCACCAATTATGATTGTCTTTATCTCAATGTCTTCAATGGCAGCCTTACCGCTTTACTGGTCTGTAAGTGGTGCGTTACTGATTATTCAAACTTATATTGGACGAAAATATTATTCGGAGCATCCCGAAAAAGTAAAATCATAAAAAATGTATGTCGAGGCGCTTATGTAGCCTCGATTTTTTTAGGGGGACAACAGGATGAACACGAAGTGGTTATCATCGATTCTCGTCGCTATTTTCAGTATTGCGGCTATTGTTTGTATAATTATGGGTAATTTTAATTTTGCTGTACTTGCAATGACGATAATGTTTGCATTATCAAATGGTTTTCGAGCTAAGAGTTTTAAAGAGCAAGGTTACGTGAAAGAAGCAAAATGGATGAAGTATATGGCTATCTTTTTCACAATCGCTTCAGTAGTTGTGCTTTTTATCATTCTAACGGACTAACAATAGAATAATGGCGAAAAGGTACACTAAAAAATGTGAAGAATGTTAAAATAAAACTATATAGATAAAGTGAAGCTTTAATCGAGTTACGGTGCTTGAGCTCCCACTTTAAATATCTGTTTTAAAGTAGGGAGCCCTAATAACCCGTTCATATAGGTTAAACGTAAAAGGGGCTAATACAGTGAAAAACAACCGTCTACCACTCATCATTGGTGCTTTAATGTCAGCGGCGTTAATAATAGCTATTTTCGTAGTTGTTTACTATAAAAATAATCAAGTAAATGTAGCGTCAGATGAGCAGCAACCAATAACAGAGGCAAATAAAAAAGATACTCCAGCAACGGATAAACCAGCAACAGATGATCCAACAAAACCAATTGAACAACCAGAGCAACAACCTGATGAAAATGGTTATTTACCGAACCAAACCTTACCAACGGAGCCTACATATATTGACGGTATCCTATTAGCAAATAAAATCTATCCGCTTCCATCGACCTTTGCACCTGACGTAAACCCAGAGGCAAGTCAAGCTCTAGAAAAAATGCTAGCTGCTGCGAAGCAACAAAAGGGATTCGATTTAGTAGCGTTTAGTGGTTATCGTTCTTTTGAATATCAAACAACCTTATACAAAAACTATGTCAATCGTGATGGACAGGCTGCTGCAGACCGTTATAGTGCGCGCCCAGGCTATTCAGAGCATCAAACGGGCTTAGCTTTTGATATTGGCGAACGGGGTAAAGATGATTTATGGCTTACTGAAGAATTCGGTGAAACACCAGCAGGGAAATGGTTAGTGGAGAATGCTCAGGAATACGGCTTTATTTTACGATTCCCTCAAAATAAAGAAGACATTACGGGCTACATGTATGAATCGTGGCATTTCCGTTATGTTGGCATCGACATTGCCAAGGAAATTAAGAAGAAAAGTATAACATTAGAAGAATACCTAGGTGTTAAATAACAGAAAGAGGTTGTCTCGATAGAAATCGAGATAACCTCTTTTTTGAAAGTATAAAGCGTTTTAAAGTATCGGTGTTAGTAAACGGGAAATGGATTCTTTAAATTTGATTAAACTCGAACGATTTTTGTACATTTCCCATGTTAACTCAGTACAATCGAAAATATCTTTCTCAAATATCTCCGCCAACTGATGGGAAATTGTGGAATCATAAATAAAGGCATTTACTTCGAAGTTTAAGCTGAAACTTCGAACATCAAGATTTGCCGTTCCTACTGTCGACGCTTCATCATCAATAATAATGGCTTTGGCATGAATAAATCCTTTTTCATAAATGTAAACTTTTGCACCTGCACGAAGCAATTGTCCTACGTAAGAGTATGTAGCCCAATAAACAAACATGTGGTCAGGCTTATTTGGAATCATAATCCGAACATCGATGCCTGAAAGGGTGGCGATTTTAATGGCATCTAAAAAACTAACATCCGGTATGAAATAGGGTGTCTGAATATAAATGTATTTTTTTGCCATATTAATAAGTTTTAAATAACCAATTTTGATTTGCTCCCAATCGGAATCGGGTCCACTTGATACGATCTGTAGGCCTACATCACCTTTTTTAGGAATAGCAGGGAAGTAGCGGTCTGAATACCCCATTTTTTGTTGTGCACATGCCTGGTTCCAGTCTAGTAAGAAACGTGTTTGTAAAGGATGTACGGCGCTACCTTCAATCCGTAAATGCGTATCTCGCCAGTAACCAAATTTCTTTTGTAGTCCAAGATATTCATCTCCGACATTAAAACCACCTATATAACCAATACGTCCATCAATAACAACGATTTTACGGTGATTTCGGAAATTTAGCCGCGGATTAAGAAGCGGTAGAATAGATGGGAAAAACACTTCTACTTCTCCGCCTGCACTAAGAAGATTTTTAAAGTGGCGCTTTTTAACATTTCGTGAGCCCATTTCATCATATAAGAGTCGAACTTTCACACCCTGTTTTGCCTTCTTTATAAGTGCATTGACAATACGAGTTCCTAAATCATCTAGACGAAAGATATAATATTGAATGTGGATATGGTCTTTTGCTGCATCTATATCCTTAAGGAGTTGCTCGAATTTATCGGCGCCATCAACCAAAATAGTAATGTGGTTATCCTGTGTCAACACGGCATTATTTGTTATTAAATGCATATAAATCATTTCTTTATAATTTTCAGCATTTTCGATACGGAACTCAAACGTATTGTCGTGAATTGTTTCCTTCTGATAATTAATAAGGGTATCTATGCCAATATCCTTGCGACCTTCCCAACGGAACAAATGCTTTTTTCGCAATTGTCGTCCCAACAATAAATATAAAATGAACCCAGCTAATGGCAGGAAAAATAGTACTAAAACCCATGCCCAAGTAGAAGTAGCATCTTTACGCTCTAAAAAAATAATAGTCATTGCTGATAAAATATTAATGAATAAAATTATAGGTACTAGATGCTCTACATCTGTAAAAATGCTCATTCCTGCACCTGCCTTTACTATATTTCCAATATATTTAGTATAGCTTACTTCACAGGTGGAATGTAAGAAGATATGTTAATAGCTTGTAATCATGAAAAAAGAATTACCTCGAAAGTTAGTTCGGGGTAATTCAGTAATATCATTAATAATGTTCCCATTGGAATAATATATCTGAAAAATCTTCTTGAAGTAGTCTTTCGCGGTTGATGAAAAATTTCCCGACACCGCTATCAGCCCACATTATACCAAATTCATCATTCGAATCAATTTGTAGTAAAAGAACATCATAACGCTGAAGCAATTTTGATTCATGACGAATATCTTCCTCTAAAAAATAGGCGTAACCACCTATTTTTGCACCAGCACCTAAAAAATGCTGTAAATATATTTCCTGCAAATTAGCATCATCCTGATTTAGTTTTAGATTTGGTAAATATTGTGCTGCACGATAATCTAAAGCAGAAACAGGCTCTTGTCCAGGTTGGAATTGTAATGCTAGTTCCTGGCTAATAGGAAACCAATCATTTAATGCTTTCACAGATGTCTCCTGTAAAGGAACAACTATGTCAGTATTTATTGTAGGGTAAAATCGTATTTTATAAAACTGCTGGAAAATATCCTCCTGGTAATGTGCAGCGTTGGCAAATATATTAGATGAGATAAAAAATTGAAGAATGCCCTGTGAAGGAAAATCCTGTAGTGTAGGCATCTCTGCAAAATTTATTTGAGCTAATAGGCGCATTGGCTCACCTGTAATATCTTTCGGGTATGTTTGATAATAAGGTAAGTAAGGTTCACCAGCAAATTTACTTTCCGTTATCGAAGTTGAACGTTTAAATGGCGAGATAATCACCGCTGAAAGAAGTGTATCTTCAATTTTAGAACGAAACGTTTCGAGCTCTTTAGGAAGTAAAAGACTTGTTGTTTTGTTCATGTAAAGCCCTCCGATTTTACACATAAAAGCATTCAATATTCTTTACATATGATCGATATACCTTTTTACGTATTTGACCCCATATATAAAGTTGTGAATTATTATAGGTTACGGCTTTTAACAGCTAAATTATTCAAGACGTAAAGATTTATTTGAAGATTTATAAACAAAAATTAAAGTAATGGATACAATGGCTATTCCTGCTGACATATAATAGCCAAGATTAGATTCCATGGTGAACAACCATGTGAAGAAGAGCGGCCCAATTATACGACCTAAATTATCCATTGAATAAGAAAGACCTGCAGCCGTACCATATTGACCACCCGACTCTTTGGAAGAAAGAGAGACAACACATGTTCTTGCAATAGCGTTTCCAGCTGTAAAGACACAAAGCGCTAGCCCAGCCATGACTAAATTAGCAGTTAAAGTAAATAAAAGCATACCAAGTGCAGTAACAATTTGAGCGCCAATTAGCCAAGATGTCTCAGCTCCATTTTTAATTCGTCGAACGACACCCCCTTGAATAGCCGCATCCACAAAGCCGCTAAACATAAATAAATAACCAATCTGTAATGGCGTAATGTTAATACGGTCAATTTGGAATAGTTGGAATGTCGCTTCTACGCCTGCTAGCATAAATGTCACTAAAAAAGAAAACATAAATAAATAACGCACTCGGTATTGAAGCATCTTGCCAGCACCTTTTGGTACAATTGCACGTTTTTTTGAATTTTTTCGTTTGTCAGGTTCTTTTAAGACGATATTTGCATAAATAAATAATAGTGCGATTAAAGCTGCAGAAGTGACAAAAGGTAATTGCAAGCTATAATGGCCGAGCATACCGCCAATAGCTGGACCGAAAATAAACCCAAGACCGATGGACATGCCCATTAGACCCATGTATTTATTACGATCTTCTTCGCTAGACATATCACCTATAAAGCCTGTTACGGCTGTGTATAGTGCGCCTGAGAATAAACCACCTACAACACGCGATACGTATAGAATGGCTAAATTATCTATAAACAAAGAGAAAATAACGAAGCTTAGGCTAAAGCCTATTAGTCCCATTAAAATGAGCTGTTTGCGCCCAACCTTATCAGATAGCATTCCCCAAAGTGGTGCAGTAAAAAAACTTGCGAGTGAATACACAGTCAGTAAACCACCCACGTGTATATCATCCCAGCCTTGCTGGACAATAACCTCTGGTAAAACAGGAATAATAATTCCGAAACCTAGGTAGACGAGAAATTGAACAGACATTAACAATAGAATAGCCTTTTTCATAATACAGTTCCCTGCTTTCTTACGATATTTCAGTATGTATATTCTACCTCTCTTGTTCTTGCTATTACAAGAAATCATTAGATAGCTCATCTGCGAGTACTTGAGAAAGTATCTTGGTTAAGGATTTTAATTCATTGCGTTGGTCACATAATACTTAAAAATAATTGATTTAGGATGAAGAATTTTTTTGATGTACGAATAGATAGGACAAGATAGGTAAATAATTTAACTATAGCTATCTGGGGTAGCGAGTAAACGGCGACTTTTTTTGAGCATTTTGATTTGTATCATTTGTCATATAGCCCCCTTGATTAGTTCTACAGTATAATGTTTATATACCGATATAGGGTATGTTGAGGATGGCAAGAGTTGGCGGGTAAATAAAATTTACATTGTAACAAAATTGAAAAACTATAATGTCAAGTTAAATGGTATGATAGAGACAGATATACTTGTCAGACATCTTACACATATAAAATTGAAACTTTTTTGTAAATCAAACGTTATAAAATTCGAGGAAAGATTGAGGTGGAACGTATGACGAAGGAAGTAGATTTGAAAAAGATTGTTTCGAATTTATCGAAGTTGGGTGTGAAAGCTACTGTTACAAAGTCTCGACTTGAGCTTTTAAAAGTACTCACACCGCCAACGCAAACACCGCAAGTTCAAGCTTAACTCGTTTAAAATGAAAATGGGTAGTCTCCTAAAATTGAGACTACCCATTTCCTATATCTTTGGCATCTGTAATGGCTGGCTTTTTAATCATCTTCATCGTGAGTTGTAAACATATACGTACGATAATGGAAACGCATACTAAAGACAAGTCCTATCGCAAGTGCATTCCCCATCAATGAACTCCCACCATAACTAATGAAAGGTAGAGGGATACCTGTAATCGGTAGTAACTGAATTGTCATGCCGATATTTTCAAAGACATGGAACGTAATCATGGCAATAATCCCAGCACACACATAAGTTGAGAACGGATCTTTCAATAAAAGTGTTGTTTTCGTTAAATGATAAATCAACAAGAAGAAAATACAAATAACGATACTTGCACCAATAAAGCCCCATTCCTCACCGATAACAGTAAATATAAAATCGGTATGGTTTTCGGCAACGTAAACTTCACGACCACGGAAACCTTTACCAAAAATTTCACCTGAACCAATGGCGTTCAATGAAGTAATTAAATGGTAGCCATCGCTTGATGAATATGAATAGGGATCGAGCCACGAATAAATACGGGCGAACTGATAAGCCTTAAAGCCGAAAGTTTTCTCTAAGAAATCCTGCATATATAGTGCCATCCATAGGAGAGCACCACCAATTACTGCACCACCAACGAAAGTCGGCAAAATTATTTTCCAAGAGATGCCTGCAACTATAACCAGTGCAGCGGTGATAGCAAAGAACACGAGTGCTGAACCAAGGTCTGGCTGCTGCATGATAATGCCTAGTGGTATAATCAAAGTCACACCGATTTTAGCTAGTAAAATGAAATCAGTTTTTAATGATTTTAAAGAATAGACCTCATGGTGCTTACTAATTAGTCGTGCAAGTGCTAAAATGTAAAATGTTTTCATAAATTCAGAGGGCTGAATATTCCCTAAAGGTGTATGAAACCAGCTTTTAGCACCGTTAACAGGTGCACCAATTTGTCCTTCTCCATCAGGCATAAAAATAAGAAGTACTAAGAGAGCAATACCAGCTCCATACATATACCAAGCCATTTTTTTATATTGATCTGGTTCGAAAAACATGACAATACCAATAATAACTGCACCAATCACGTACCATTGAAATTGCTTGGGTACATAGTTAATGCCATATTGTCCTGAAGTTTGCGCCGATGCAATAGCTAATATGCTAATGACAAGGAAAGTGATAAGTATAAAAGCGAGTGTCCAGTCGAAACGATTCGCGAAATTTCGTTTATTTTCCATAAAAGCCACCTAAAATAAAATAGTTTGAAAATCTGCGCGCTAACGCATGTAGAACATAAACATTATAACGCAAAAAACGTTTTTCCGCCTACGTATATTGTTGGGACGACAATCAGCATAAAATGTTTCAAAAAAATTCGGTTTAGTTTTATAATGATATGAAGAATGGGGTGATGGGTGTGGCTAAGAAATTGAAGTCAGCTGAAGATTTTATGTACCATATTTATGTTCATATGAATGATGTCGATAAATTTGTCATTTTTAGTGGCCTTAAGCTCGCGCAATTCGTAGCTTCTTTAGATCCACTGCATCACTTACTGTTATTGAAACATTCCTATGAAGACGGCTCGTTTAATATGCATACACAGTTTGACTATGTATCAGATGAAGAAGTTTCTCATTTTGTAAAAAAAGCGCCTGAGTCAAAAGAATTGTGTTGGGTAGACTTCATGGATGAAAAAAAATTAAATCAGCTGACACCTATGGAGCAAGGGGAGTTACTCTACCTAAGTCATAAAAAAGAACCAATTACTTCTCCATTTTTTAATAAATTACAAAATCGATTTGTCTATTATTCTTCTGATGTGGAAAAAATGACGAAAGTTTATTTTCGTCATTTAAGTGATTCAGATTTGCTAGTTGCCAATGTTTTTAATAGTTTAATACGTGAAAAAGAACGTAGCACGGGCTTTTGGCGTCGGAAAGTGCAATCCAGTACGCCTTCAATCACACCAGAGTTTTTGAGAGCTTATCGCTCCTTCGCGAAAGACGGGGCACTATTGTCACTCTATCGAATTGAAAAACCTAAAGCAGCGTATGGCATTGAAATTCGCAACCTATCAGATTATTCTTATCCAGATGAAGTATGGGATGATTTAAATACGATTTTGAAAAACGAACACGATGAATTGATTCATATTATTTAACCGAACTCACATTCACTTTTTAAACGTGAATTGAATAGGATACATAAATCTCACCGTCAAAATTACGGTGAGATTTTTATGACATTTGTCAAGCCGTTTCGTGATAAACTAATAGTACTCAAGAAGTATGTGGAGGGCACAAAAATGAAAACAAGAATCGGTTTATTATACGGCGGAAAGTCTGCGGAGCATGAGGTGTCATTGTCGACGGCATGTGCAGTCACTGGGGCTTTAAATTTCGAGGAGTATGAAGTATATCCGATTTTCATTACACTTGATGGGGAGTGGCGACGAGGTAAGCGCCTAGTAAAGCCTGCAAGTACAATTGAAGAATTACAATTTGGTGACGATGCCATTATTTTAGAAAACAATATTACAAATTTATTAATCGACGAGAATGGTAAAGCTGTACAGTTCGATGTGATTTTCCCGTTGTTACATGGTACAAATGGTGAGGATGGTACTGTTCAGGGCTTACTTGAAGTTTTAAATCTTCCGTATGTAGGAAATGGTGTGCTAGCATCATCAGCAGGTATGGATAAAGTAATCATGAAGCAATTATTTGAAATTGCAGGCTTACCACAAGTGCCGTATACGTATTTCATTCGCAGTGAATGGGCAAATGAACAGCAAGCCATTTTAGCACGCTGCGAAAAAAAATTAACTTGGCCAATGTTTGTGAAACCAGCCAACTTAGGCTCAAGTGTTGGGATTAGCAAGGCGTCAAATCGTGAAGAACTTACTAGGGCGATTGAAGTAGCTTTACAATTTGACCGTAAAATCGTAGTGGAGCAAGGAATCGTGGCACGTGAAATCGAACTTGGTGTATTAGGCAATGATTTCCCGGAAGTTTCAGTGCCAGGTGAAATTAAACCGATGACAGATTTTTATGATTATGACTCTAAATATAAGGATGGTTCAACGGCGCTTATTATTCCAGCAGAATTGTCTACAGAAGTTGTAGCCAACTTAACAGATTATGCAAAACGTGCCTTTAAAATCCTAGATGGAAGCGGTTTAGTACGTGCAGATTTCTTTGTTACAGCAAATAACGAGGTTTATATCAATGAAGTAAATACAATGCCTGGGTTTACACCTGTAAGTATGTATCCACTTCTTTGGCAACATACAAATGTCAGTTACCCAGAGCTTATTAATCGATTAATTGAGCTAGCGATTGAGCGATACGAGGAAAAACAACAGCTTCACTATAAAAAAGACTGAGTGGGATTATTGTGAAAAAGACATTAAAGCAATTAGCAGCATGGTTAAATGATGAAGTGCCAGCTTTCAGTGACACGGTAGTATCAGGGATTTCTATTGATACAAGAACAATTCAGCAAGGTGATTTATTTGTGCCTTTTCGTGGTGAGCAAGCAAATGGCCATAAATTTGTTGTGCAAGCTTTTGAAAAAGGTGCAGGAGCTTCGTTGTGGCAAAGGGATGAACCGAATCCGCCAGCAGGAGTTCCATTATTATTTGTCGATGATCCCGAAAAGGCATTACAGCAGATGGCGCGTGCCTATCGCAGTGAGCATAAGGCAAAGTTTATAGGGATTACAGGGTCGAATGGTAAAACATCAACGAAGGACATTTTAGCAGGAACACTGGCACCATTTTTCAAGGTGCAAAAAACCATAGGGAACTTTAATAATCAGCTAGGTTTGCCAATAACGATATTGCAGCTTGATGAAGATACCGAAGTCGCTGTGCTTGAGATGGGCATGAGTGGTTTTGGTGAGATTGAATTTTTAACGAAGTTAGCGCACCCGCATATGACGGTTATTACAAATATTGGTGAGGCACATATGCAAGATTTGGGTTCTCGAGCAGGGATTGCCAAGGCAAAGTTTGAAATTATTCAAGGTATGCAAGATGATGGCGTACTTTTCTATGACGGTGATGAGCCGTTATTGCAGGAATTGGTTGTACAAGAGGGGAATTTAAATGCACAGGCATTTGGTTTAGAGCCTGGAGATTTATTGTACGCAGAAAATATAGAAGCGACTGCTAACGGAAGCAGCTTCACGACACATGGTATGATTGAAGGTGATTTCTTTATTTCCATACTAGGAAAGCATCAAGTGAAAAATACATTGATTGCTATGCTAATTGCACAAAAATTAGGTTTAAATAATGACCAAATACGGGAATCGTTAAAAAAAGTTGCCTTAACTGATATGCGCATGCAACAAGTACACGGTACAAATGGTGCATTGTTCATTAATGATGCTTACAATGCGGCACCAACATCTGTAAAGGCTGCTATTCAGTTTGTAGCTACGACAACGATTCGCCCAGAAAAGTGGCTTGTGCTAGGTGATATGCTCGAGCTAGGCTCAAATGAACAGAGTTTCCATGAAGACTTATCACTAGATATTCAGGTAGAAGAAATCTCTTACGTTTGCTTATATGGACCACGCATGGCTTATTTGTACGAGGTGTTAAAAGAGCAATTTGACGCAGAGCATTTATTATATACGCAAGATGATTACGCTCCGATTATTAAAAAGTTACAGCAAGCTAATGAGCAATCCATCGTTTTAATAAAAGGTTCAAGAGGCATGAAGTTAGAAAACATTTTAAATGCATTTGCGCAGTAAAGTTTTATCGATGGGGATGCACCCCATCGATTTTTAATTTTTAAGAGAACAATAGATTTTTTACAATGGATAATTTAATCTATAGATACCATCTAGGCTAAAAAGCTGCATTTTTCATGTCGCGTCAATCTCTCAGGAAAATGCGGTGGAGTACTTACTTAACACCTACGCCTGCACAAGTTGTTGTGATCTTAGTATATGAAATCTATTTGGGTAAATAATGATGATGAACGACTTTTGAATCTTTCGAATTCCCATCTTTTGAAGTAGAATTCCTAGCATTTGTAAGTATGTAATTAATGAAGTGCTAGTTGTAAAACTAGTGTTTTATTCTCGAGGTGAGGTAATGACAGTAGGGGTGCTATGTATACATGGATTTTCAGGTGGACCTTATGAAGTAGAGCCTTTTACAGCTTATTTACGGGCGCAGACAGACTGGTTGGTTGAGACGCCCACACTATCCGGACATGGTGAAGAATTGCATATGCGAGGCTTTACCGCGAAGCACTGGCTAATGGATACTGAACTTGCTTTTCGCGCACTTGCGAAAAAAGTGGATGAAGTAATAATCGTTGGTTTTTCAATGGGAGGCATTATCGCTTTGTACCTGGCGAAACGCTATAAAGTGAAAAAGCTTGTGTTGCTTAGTGCAGCAGCGAAGTATGTGAGCCCAAAGCAGCTTGTTAAGGATTTTAAGATGCTGGCGACTGAGGCATATCATCGCAATCTTGCTAATAATGAATTGTTTTTACGCTATCGCAATAAGTTTAACAACGTGCCCTTATCAGCAACAATGGAATTTATGAGACTGGTTCAAGCAGTAGCGCCGTATTATAAAGATATAAAAAATCCAGTATATATAATACAGGGAAAATTAGACGGTATTGTGCCGTATCATACGGCGCAATTTTTATATGACCAACTGGCCTCAAAAGATAAACACTTGTATTTTTCTGATAATGGTAAGCATCATATTTGTTATGGCGAGGATTGCTCTGCTTGGTTTTTAAGGGTTCTTGAATTTTTAAAGGGTCAATAAGTAGTCAGATTATTACGACTCATGCGTTATCGTTGCATACGACTGATTCACGTGATAGACTAGTGTAAGCAATGGATACATTTTGTGCGAAGACTCTTCATGATTTGGTTGAAGAGTGCTTTTTTTTGAACATAACGGTTTTATTCTAAGTGAATAATTACGACAGAATTAAACCGCTCGGTAAAGACCGGGCTTTCCTTTTCATATAAGAGAGCTCTACACGATACATCCACGTAGAGAGAATTTTTAAGTAACGGAAACGTTCCACAACACAGGCTCGAATTTGCCGACAACTTCATCTGAAAATGTAACCATTTGTCAACTTAAAAGGAAAAAGGAGATTGAGAAGTTTGACAAATTTTTCAGAATTAAATATTAGCGAATCTTCATTACGTTCACTAAAGCGTATGGGATTTGAAGAAGCAACACCAATACAAGAAGGTACTATCAAGTTTGCAATGGAAGGCCGCGACGTTTTAGGTCAAGCGCAAACTGGTACTGGTAAAACAGCAGCATTCGGTATTCCGCTTATTGAGAAAATCGATCCTAAAAACCCTGCAATCCAAGCTTTAATCATCGCTCCGACTCGTGAGTTAGCGATTCAAGTTTCAGAAGAACTATATAAATTAGGTTACGACAAACGTGTTAAATTATTATCAGTTTACGGTGGTCAAGAAATTAGTCGTCAAATCCGTGCACTTAAAAATAAACCACAAATTATTGTTGGTACACCAGGGCGTATTTTAGACCATATTAATCGTCGTACGCTTAAATTAGACGAAGTTCAAACACTTGTACTAGACGAAGCGGATGAAATGCTAAACATGGGCTTCATCGATGACATTAACACAATTTTAGAAAGCGTGCCATCTAGCCGTCAAACATTATTGTTCTCAGCTACTATGCCACCAGCTATTCGTAAAATTGCTGAAACTTTCATGAACAACCCAGAAGTAGTTAAAATTAAAGCAAAAGAAATGACAGTTGAAAATATCGAGCAGTTCTTCGTGAAAGCGACTGAACGTGAGAAATTTGATGCGTTATCTCGTTTATTAGATGTTCAAAAACCGGAACTTGCGATTATCTTTGGTCGTACAAAACGCCGTGTTGATGAATTATCACAAGCGCTAAGCGTACGTGGTTACCTTGCAGAAGGTATTCATGGTGATTTAAGCCAAGCGAAACGTATTTCAGTTTTACGCCAATTCAAAGAGGGTAAAATTGACATTTTAATTGCAACGGACGTAGCTGCTCGTGGTCTTGATATTTCAGGCGTAACGCATGTTTACAACTTCGATATTCCACAAGATCCAGAATCTTACGTTCACCGTATTGGACGTACTGGTCGTGCTGGTAAATCGGGTACAGCAATCACTTTCGTAACACCACGTGAAATGGGTTACCTACGTATCGTTGAAGATACTACGAAAAAACGCATGACGCCACTTCGTCCACCAACAACTGACGAAGCATTAGTTGGTCAACAACGTTTAGCTGTTGAAAAACTAGAAGGTCTTATTGCTAACAATAACTTAGGTGATTATCGTACACTTGCTGCAGAAGTTCTTGAAAATCATGATGCGACAGATGTAGTAGCTGCTGCATTGCGTTCATTAACAAAAGAGCCAGATGATACACCAGTAACAATCTCAGAAGAACGTCCATTACCAATGCGTCGTGAACGTTCTGGTGGCGGTAGCCGCAGTGGAGATCGTGGAAGCCGTGGAGGTCGTAACTTCAGCGGTGGTCGTCGAGATGGCGGTCGAAGCGGAGAGCGCCGCAGTGGAGATCGTGGAGGTCGCCGAGATGGCGGACGTCGTGAAGGTGGTCGCCGTGAAGGTGGACAAGGTCAAGGACAAGGGCAAGGGCAAGGTCGTTCTAGAGCACCTCGTCGTCATGAAGACTAATATTAATTATGAACCTTACAGTCTAATTTGACTGTAAGGTTTTTTTCGTTTTTAATTGAAACAAAATGGCATTTGGGTACGTATACATAGTTGGATAAAAGAGGAGGAACGACTTTGAGAGCAGAACCAATTCATCAAATTTCTCGTAAAGGATTAACGGTATGGCGGCTTTACGGAGTAATTCAAACCGTGTTACTCATAATTGTGGCAGCGTTCGTATGTTATGGCACGTATTATTTTGAATGGCCTACATTTATTTATTTCATTGCCGGGGCTGTTGTTTTACTGAGTGCCATCCTGTCTGTATATTTATTTCCAAAAATACGTTGGGAACGTTGGCGTTATGAAGTGCGTGAGCGTGAAATCGAAGTGCAGCATGGCTTATTTGTAGTAAAACGTACACTTATTCCAATGGTGCGTGTACAACATGTTGATACTACACAAGGGCCGATATTAAAAAGATATAATCTTGGCAATATTTCTATCTCCACGGCAGCTACTGTACATACAATTCCAGCACTTATTATGGATGAGGCAGATGGACTTCGTGCACATATTTCGGAATTAGCAAGGGTGGCGGAAGATGATGTCTAATGAAATTTATCGTTTGCACCCAGTGTCTGCTATTATAACGACTGTAAAAGCATTAAAAAGTATGATTTTACCAGTCGTGATTATTATTATTAGTAATGGCTTTAATTTTTCATTCAACTTCCACAGCGAGCATTTTTTTGAAACGGTTTTATTGTTTGGTGTGTGGGGTGGAGCGGCAGTACTTGCACTTGTAGGTGGTATTATAAAATGGCGTACCTTTGTCTATTGGTTTGAGGAGGGCGAACTACGTGTAAAGTACGGTTTGTTCGTGAAGAAAAAGCGCTATATTCCATTTGAGCGGATTCAAAGTTTAAATTATAATGAGGGCATTTTTCACCGATTATTTGGTTTAGTAAAAGTACAAGTTGAAACTGCTGGTAGTAAGGGTGGTAAGCCTGAGGTAGAATTGACAGCAATACGTAAGGTGGCTGCAGATGTTATTGAACTTGAAATGCACCGGGCAAAAAATCGAAATGAGCAACAGATTGACGTAGAACAGACGCTTAATTCTACTCCTGTGGAAGAAGAGATCGTTCCGTCGATTTATCATATGTCAATTCGTGATTTATTGGTGTTAGCAACGACCTCTGGTGGAATAGGTGTAGTGCTTTCGGGTATTGTGGCGGTAGTTTCACAGTTTTCAGATATTATTCCATATGAAGCGGTATTCCATGAGCTTTCAGATTTTGTGAAAGTTGGTGCATTTTTATTAGCATTGACAGTCATGCTAATTCTTATAGTCGCATGGTTTGTGTCCGTTATCATCACGCTTGTAAATTATTACGATTATACTGTTCGCATTGAAGATGAAAAGCTTATTATTACAAAGGGTTTGCTGGAGAAGAAACGTATTACTTTGCCTTTAAATCGAATACAAGCCATTCGTATTGTTGAAAACCCTTTACGTCAGTTAACAGGCTTTGCAACTGTTGTTGTAGAAAGTGCTGGAGGAAATGGTGAGAAAGGTGGAGATAAAAAAATTGCACTGTTCCCACTTATTAAAAAGCATGATTGTCTACAAACATTAGCTGAACTTTTTCCGGATATGAACTGGCATCCTGAATATACACGTTCACCAAAACGGGCCCGTCCTTTTTTTTACCGAATTGATTTTATATGGCTTGTACCGATAATTGGTGCTAGTAGTTATTTCTTATATCCGTATGGTTTACTGTCGTTGTTACTGATTCCATTAACAATACTACTTGGTATATGGCAACATAAAACGGCAGGCTATATGATTGATGGTAAACAATTTACTATGCAATATCGTCTGTTTAGTCGTATAACGTTTTATATGGAGAAAAAACGTATACAATCGGTGGAGTGTACACAATCATATTTCCAAAAGAGAAAAAAGGTCATGTCTGTTAAAGCTACGGTCATGTCAGGCATGACGGGGATGACAGGTAATGTGCCGAGTTTGGAACAACGAGATGCTGAAGCCATATTATCTTGGTACGAATATTAACGGGAGAAAAAAACTAAGCTAATCTTACAGTGAAATGTGAAGATTAGCTTTTTTATCTATAAATTTACAAAAATCATGTATATAATAGAATAAACTGAATATAAGGGGTGGTAATCGTGTTTAAATATGATATTAATGAAAAAACATATTTGAAATTGTTGGATTTAAGTGATGTAGATGAATTGTTTGCACTGACTGACCGTTCAAGGGACACGTTACGTGAGTGGTTACCATTTGTAGATGATGTGAAATCAGTAAAAGATACTGAACAATTTGTACGAAAAGCAATGCAACAATATGCAAATAATAATGGGATACAAGCTGGGGTTTACTATGAAGGTAAACTTGCAGGTGTAATTGGCTATCATCAGGTGAATTGGCAGCATAAGTGGACGAGTATAGGTTATTGGTTAGGTAATGATTTTGTCGGCAAAGGATTGGTGACTAATTCGATGAAAGCTTTTATCGATTATGCTTTTAGTTATCTGAAGTTGAATCGCATTGAGGTGCGTGTAGCAGTAGGGAATATCCGAAGTCGTACAATTCCTAAAGTGTTAGGCTTTAATGAAGAAGGCCGTCTAAGAGATGCAGAATGGTTATATGATCATCATGTAGACCAGGTTGTATATGGTTTAACGGCAGCCGAATGGAAAAAAATCAAAGCAGCTAAAGAGGAGACTATTGCATTATAATTGTATCCGAGAAATGGCTAAAAGAAACGGCTGATACAAGTTGGCCTAGTTGTGGATAAATAAAAAGAGTGAAGGTTATTGTGACCTCACTCTCTTTTTTCGCGTTATTTACCTGCCATCTTTTGCTTACGCCAGCTTAAGATTCTTTTGGGATGTAAGTAAACAAGTCCGAGAATGAATCCTGTTACTAAACCACCTAAATGGGCATAGACATTCACATTGGACTGTAAAAAAGTCATAATAACACTAATGACGATAATCGGTAAAATAACCTTGCGTAGCATAGGCATTGTACGGCGAGTATAGTAGACAAGGGCACCAAAAGCACCGAAAATGCCAAAGATAGCTCCGCTTGCGCCAAGACTCGCATAGCTACTATCATATAGCATAAAGGTTGCCATGTTACCGACAACACCAGATACTAAGTAAATCGTAATGAAACGTGCCTTACCAGCAATCTTTTCCAGCTCTGGTCCAAATAAATATAGTGAAAACATATTGAAAAGTACATGCATAAAGCCGGCATGTAAAAACATTGCCGAGAAAACACGCCACCACTCACCGTTTTGTACGAGGAAATTTGCTTGGACACCATAGTTCCACATGAGCGTACCTATGCCAGGTAAAAGAGTTAATCCATAAAGGATTAGATTGACAGCTATTAATATTGAAACAACAGGATAATACTTTGTATATTGCTTAAAATTTTCTGTTCTACTAAACATTGCTCCACCTCAATTTACAATTATTATACATGGATTTTTGGAAATAAGAAAAGGAGAAGTTCATATGATTAAAGGAATTGGTCTCGACATTGTGGAAATTGAGCGCATTACTAAGGTGATGACACGTTCAAGTAAATTTAAAGATCGTATTTTATCAGAGAAAGAACAGACATTATTTGCAACACATTCAGAAACTCGCAAAATAGAATTTTTGGCAGGACGATTTGCGGCAAAAGAAGCATTTTCAAAAGCGCTAGGTACGGGTATTGGTAAAGAATGTGGGCTACAGGATGTTGAAATATTAAGAGGAGAAGCTGGTAATCCCATTCTATATTTCAAAGGAGAACTAGTGAACGGATTTGTCAGTATTACACATACTAAGCAATATGCAGCTGCTCAAGTAATATTACTGTTGTAGTCCATTAGACCTCAGCATCCGGAACTTGAATGGTGCTTAGGTCTGCATGACACAGCGTTGTCGCCTTGTTGCATCGCTATTAGGTCAACTGCCTTTTAGTCATCCATTCAAAATCCGTGACATCCGTTTGGGGCTTTATCTTCATTTGGTCGGCTTCCTACCATAATAAAAGCTACAGTGGCATTCATTTCACCACCTGTAGAGATGGGAGTTTACTATGTTTTTGCCACAAAAAAATATGATGAATGAAGATAAATATATTGCCTATTCTTCAAAAGACATAACTGACAAATGCAGTTCATATATTGTCGTAGTGGATTTGAAAGAAGAAAGGGTGAAAGCGTGGGCAACCGTTTAGTTACTTGGCTCGTTTTAATTTGTGCGATATTACTTCTGTCGGCATGTGGTACAGCCTCACAGGAAAAAGTGTTGAAGAAAGTTAATGGCAAGTGGTCAGAGACAAATGGTTATGAGTTAGACGCTACGATGGAGATTAAATCAGGTGGAGAACCGAGAAAGTATGATGTAACTGTTTGGCATACAAAGCCTGATTTTTACCGAGTAGAAGTAGTAGAAAGCGGGAAAGATGTTTCGCAAATGATTGTGCGCAATGCAGATGGCGTCTTTGTGGTTACACCAACATTGAACAAAATGTATAAGTTCCAAAGTGATTGGCCAAAGAAAAATAGTCAGGCCTATTTAATTGGAGCGCTTGCAGAAGATTTAGCGGAAGATAAGAATTTAGTCATGAAAGAAGAAGACAAAGCATATATATTTGAAGCGGCTACTAGAAATAGCTATAAAAATAGTATGCCTCACCAGGTCATAACAGTTGATAAAAAATCAATGCTTCCAACTTCAGTAGTAATTATGAATGATGTGAAAGAAGAACAAATTCGTATTACATTTAAGAATATTAAATTAGGTGTGCAGCATGCTGCGAAAGAATATGCCGTAGAGCAATTTACTGAAACAGATGAAACTAAAGGTGAGCAAGCTGCGCCAACAGAAAAAGATGATAAAGAAGCAGTTGGTGCAGAAGTAGAATATGAAGAATTCCAAACACATTACCCAGTTGTGAATTTTGAAAACACAACGATGGTGGATGAGCAAGCTATTCGTGATGGTAGTATGGAACGTGTTATCTTAACATTTGAAGGTGATAAGGCATATACTGTGATGCAACAACCAGTTATGAAAGAGACTTCTATGTTGCCAGTAACGTCTCCTGGAGATCCTGTTGACTTAGGCTTTACAATTGGTGCTATCACGGATACTTCTATCAGCTGGGAAAAAGACGGTGTTGCCTTCTTTGTAGCATCGAGTAAATTAACGCGTGAAGAAATGATTGAAGTTGCTACTTCTATGACGATAAGTAGTATGAAGTAATTTTTTACTAGCTACAGCTTTCAAGGTAAAGAAAGCTGTAGCTAACTAAGTCAAATAGTACAGTTAAAATGAAAAAAGTTGTTTATTAACACTATTTAGATACTTAATGCCTAGCGATATTCAAAATTCAAGCAGAAATTATTTTGAGGTATAATGAATAAAAGGTATTTGGGTATTACATAATGGTTTAATAAAAAATAAAGAGGGTATTCTAATGGAGACACAGCAGTATTTTAGACCAACCAAAGCAATTGTAAACTTACAAGCGATTCAACAAAACGTAAGAAACTTAAAAGAGCTACTTCAACCAAATGTACAAGTTATTGCAGTAGTGAAGGCAAATGCATATGGACATGGCGATGTAGCCGTTGCAAAAGCAGCACTGGAAGCGGGCGCAACAATGCTGGCCGTAGCTACACCAGACGAAGCATTACATATACGAGCACATTTTGAAGAACCAGATATACTAGTATTAGGAGCTTCGCCAGTTTCGTTTGCACCTTATGCAGCTCAGCAACGTATTATTCTTACTACATTTGCAAGAGAATGGGTACAACAAGTTTCGGCACACATTGCTAACGCAGTAAATCCTTTACGCCTACATATAAAAGTAGATAGTGGAATGGGAAGAATCGGCGTACGTACAGAGGAAGCGTTATTGGATGTATATCATATGATTCAACTAACAAATAATGTGGAGCTTGACGGAATCTTTACTCACTTCGCAACAGCTGATGAGGAGGATACGAAATATTTCGATAGCCAAGTGCAGTCTTTTGAGAAACTTATTTCTTTATTACCTGAAAAGCCAAGACTTGTACATGCTTCAAATACAGCAACGTCATTAGTAAAGGACGCACATTTGCAATTTGATGCAGTACGGTATGGTATTTCAATGTATGGATTGTCTCCATCATCTTACGTTGATGGAATCTTACCATTTCCATTAAACCCAGCCTTTTCACTTGAGAGTGAGCTTGTACATGTCAAGCAATTAAAGGCAGGCGAGTCAGTAGGCTACGGTGCAACATTTGTTGCCCCTAAAGATATGTGGATAGGTACTATCCCAGTAGGCTATGCGGATGGAGTAATTCGTAAACTAGCTGGACAAGAAGTGATAATTAGTGGACAAAGAACACCAATAGTTGGACGAATTTGCATGGATCAATGTATGGTTGCCCTTCCAAAAGCATATGCTATAGGAGAGAAAGTAACGCTCATTGGTCGTCAAGGGCAAGAAATTATTTCAATGAATGAATGGGCAGCAAAACTAAAAACCATTAATTATGAAATACCATGTATTATTACAGCAAGAGTCCCTAGAATATATATTTAACGACATATTCCTTCGAAAACCAACATGGATTTTACAACTTATACTTCAAATTGTCAGATATTTTGTCATTTCGTGTCTTTTCAACAATATCTTTCAATGGTAGAATGAGTAGTAATGAAAAGTGATGGTTCCGTTGGAGGTGCTTGCTGTGTACGAGAAAAAGTTTAGAGAAGCTACAATTGCTGTTCGAGACAGATTATTTCTACAAACAAAGGAAGTAATTGAAGGTGAATCTTTTGTGCATGTTTTGTCGCGCAAAAATTTAATGCAGGAGCAACCAAATCAAATACGGGAAGCTATGATGAAAGGATATGTTGAGATGTCTCATATTAATCTGATGATTGCAAGTGAATGCTTGCATGCAGAATATGAAGCACAACATACAGTGGAGCGTCTCGTTAGCGGGGGATGACACTTTGAATGTAAAACGTGGTGACGTTTTTTTTGCAGATTTATCGCCGGTAGTCGGTTCCGAGCAAGGTGGTACGAGGCCGGTGTTAATTATTCAAAATGATATTGGCAATCGATTTAGTCCGACTGTCATCATCGCAGCAATTACTGCACAGATACAAAAGGCAAAGTTACCGACGCACGTTGAAATCAATGCTGAAAAGTATGGTTTTGAACGTGATTCGGTCATTTTGCTCGAACAAGTACGTACAATCGATAAGTCTAGGCTGACTGATCGTATTACGCAACTTGATCATGCAGTGATGGAAAAGGTAGATGGTGCATTGATGATTAGTTTGGGACTTGTTAAATTTTGATATACATATGTATAGAGCATCTGGATGATTTCTTCATCCGGATGCTTTTTTATATTGCTATTCTTAAATTCTGCAATACCGTAAATTGAAAAATGGTATTAATAGATTTAAAATAGACATAAGCACTATAATAAAGTGGATTTTTGTGAAAAAATGCCGAAGAGGTTATTGAGATTTACATAGAATATACCTTAATTATTTTCACTTTAGATAAAATAAACGTATCGTTTAAAGCACAACAGGGTCATTAGACAAAAAAGTGAGAGAATATAACTCCGAAAGGAATTGGAGGGACAACAGTGACAGTAAAGTCTTCGGTTGAAATTATTACTGAGTGGGATATAGTTGCAGCAAGACAACTAGGGCGCAATGAGGCGAAGGCACTTGGATTTGGAACTGTTGATCAGGCTCGAATAACGACAGCAATTAGTGAATTAGCTAGAAATATATATTTATATGCAAGTATTGGTGTTATAGAAGTTGAGAGAATTGAGACAGAAGCTGAAAAGAAAATTGTTATTACTGCATCAGACAAAGGCCCAGGTATTAAGGATGTTCGAAAAGTAATGGAAGATGGCTATTCTACTTCGGGTGGACTAGGTGCAGGCTTACCTGGTGTTAAAAGGTTAATGGATAGCATGGAAGTGCAATCTATTATTGGGGAAGGTACGATCATCAGAACTGAGAAAAGGCTGCATTAGGGGGTGGGGAAATTGAAAGAGTTAGAACAGCAATATAAAACAACATTATCAGATTATATGACCGATCAAACTGAAAAAAATTTATATATTGCTCAAAATTTCACCCGTCAATTAATCCGAAAAAATGTTTCACCAGAGGATGTTGTAAGCATTCATAAAAACGCAATAGAACAGATTTTTCCAGATAGAATAAATGAAATGCAGTCTGCTTATGATTTTCTCATTGAAGTTATGGTGCATTATGGGATGGCACATAGAGAGCATCAAAGCTTATTGCAAAAGCAGGCTGAATTTGAAATAGAAATGAATATCGCAACTAATATTCAAAAAACACTACTCAAAACTGTTGTACCACAACTGTCGCGTGTTGATATCGGTATGATTTCGATCCCGATTCGTAAGATGAATGGCGATTATGTGCATTTTTTACATGACCGAGAGGATTACCTCAGTGTTGCTGTGACCGATGTTGTAGGCAAGGGTGTTCCTGCTGCATTGTGTATGTCTATGGTGAAATATGGACTTGAAACGTTAGAATATGCTTATAAAGATCCATCTTATGTATTGGAGGTCATCAATCGAGTAATTGAAAAGGGTGTGGACGATAGTATGTTCGTGTCCATGTTTTACGGTTGCTTGGATATTCAAAACTGCATTTTTTCTTACGCATCTGCAGGTCATGAACCCGCGTTGCATTATAATGCTAAAGAGAATAAATTTTATGCTTTAGAGGCGAAAGGTTTACTACTTGGCGTATTACCTGAATTTAAGTATTCATATAATGAAATTCTCTTAGAGGAGCAGGACATAGTAATCATTATGACCGATGGTGTTACAGAATTTAGAGCGCATGATGAATTAAATTCACGGGATGTCATTACGTCATTGATTGTGAAGCATAAACATCTAGCTGCACAGGAACTTTGTAGTCTTCTTCATAAAGAAATAGAAAGAATACAAGGTTTTAAACTATCAGATGATTTTTCAGTTGTGATTATAAAAAAGTAGATAAATAGGTTTAATATTTTATAATAAGGGGAATTGAAGAAGAGTCTAACAAATAAGGTGGAGGTGGGCTGTATGGACGTGATGATCCATTTTAAAGAAGACGGTGCAAAATTATGTGGATTTGTTGAAGGTGAAATCGATACATTTACAGCTTCAGGCCTACGTGAAGAACTAGAGGCTGTGAAGATAACTAAAGGAATAGAAATCGAACTGGATTTATCAAAAGTAAATTATATGGATAGTACAGGGCTAGGCATTTTCGTAGCCTTTTATAAAAGAGCCATGCGTGAAGGCGGTAAAGTTAAACTAGTCGGCTTATCAAATAGATTACAAAGATTATTTGAAATAACAGGCTTAAGTGAGTTGATGGATATAGAAACTGATAAAAAGGTGGAATTAAGCTGATGAAGGAATTTGATTATATAGAAATAAGGGTTCCTGCAAAGCCGCAATATGTCAGTGTGATTCGTTTAACAGTTTCTGGCTTAGCTAGTCGGATAGGATTTAATTATGATGATATTGAGGATTTGAAAATCGCAGCAAGTGAAGCGGTGACGAATGTTGTACACCATGCTTATAAAGAAGATGAAGAAGGCGAAATTGTGATTGGTTGCGCCTTATATGGAAATAAGATGGAAATAATGATTGCGGATTACGGCAATAGTTTCAATTTTGAGGAGGTAAAGTCAAAAATTGGACCATATCTTCCAGGAGAGAGTATTGCAGGACTACGAGAAGGCGGTTTAGGACTTTACTTAATGGAAACTTTGATGGATGAGGTGATGATTAATAACGATGGTGGCGTAACTGTTTTCATGACAAAGTATGTCGCTAGAGAGCAGGTGGAAAAAAATGTCGAAAGAATCACTACATAAATCTTCGTCAAAGGAAGATGTATTAAGGTGGATTGCACTGTACCAGGCAACTGAGGACGATGAAGCACAAACAAATTTAGTGATTCATTACCGGTATTTAGTAGAGTCCATCGCTCGTAAGTATTCACACGGTAAATCATATTATGATGATATCGTGCAAGTGGGGATGCTTGGATTATTAGGTGCTATTAGACGTTTTGATCCAGATTTTGGCCGGAGCTTTGAGGCATTTGCTGTGCCGACTATTGTAGGCGAAATCAAGCGCTTTTTACGTGATAAAACATGGGATGTTCATGTGCCAAGACGAATTAAAGAATTAGGACCACGTATTAAAGCAACTGTAGAAGCATTGACAATAGAATTGCAACGGTCACCTTCTATTAAAGAAATCGCAGACAGATTAGATGTTCAAGAAGAAGAAGTTTTAGAGGCGATGGAAATGAGTCGCAGTTACCAAGCACTTTCTATGGACCATTCAATTAAATCAGATTCTGATGGTAGTACCGTCACGCTATTTGATATTATGGGTAAAGAAGATGTTGGTTATGAAATGACCAACAAAAGAATGATTGTATTTGATGCAATGGATGTTTTAAACGAACGAGAAAAACAAATTATTCAGCTTACTTATTTAGACCAACTAAGTCAAAAAGAAGCTGGAGAACGATTAGAGATTTCTCAAATGCATGTATCCAGAATACAAAGGAAGGCAATTAAGAAATTACAGGAGGCCATCCTGTCTAGTGGCAGTGTATCACTCTGACATCACAATGAGGCGTTTATTACTATTGGATTCCTCTATTCAGTAGCGATAAACGCCTGCTATTATTTGAAAGATGCTGTCTACTCAACTTAGGAGTAGGCTATTTTTGCATTTTTATTAGTATGTAATGGTAAAATGAAAAGAAAAAGGTAGTGATGATGTGGAACAAAAGCAAATGTTACAGCTCATTGCAAAAGATGTAGCTATTAAACCCGGTCAAGCAGAGGCAGTAATTAAATTATTGGATGATGGAAATACCGTTCCATTCATCGCGCGTTATCGAAAAGAGGCTACTGGCTCTCTTGATGAGGTGCAAATTAAATCTGTAGAGGATCGCTATCACTACATACAGCAGCTTGAGCAACGCAAAGAAGAAGTTATTCGTTTAATTCAAGAGCAGGACAAGCTGACACCCGAATTAGAAAAAGCAATTCAAATAGCGACTGTTTTACAGCGTGTAGAGGATCTATATCGCCCTTATAAGCAAAAGCGACGTACTAAAGCGACAATTGCGAAGGAAAAAGGACTAGAACCGTTAGCAGATCTTCTATTAGAGTTCCGTGGTGACGATGTAATACTTTTAGCAAAGGATTTTATAGACGAGGAGAATGTTGCAACAGCAGAAGATGCATTAACAGGCGCACGTGATATTTTGGCAGAGCGCTTTGCTGATGATGCAGGTATCCGTGAAAAAATTCGTTTGTTTTCTTGGAAAGAAGGCGTACTGGCTGCAAGTGTGAAGAATGCGGAGGCAGACGATAAAAATGTTTTTGAAATGTATTATGAATACGAAGAGCCTGTTAACCGTATTGTCCCACATCGAATTCTAGCTGTGAATCGCGGGGAGAAAGAGGAAATTCTAAAAGTTGCGATTCATGTTCCAATAGATCGAGTGCTAATGATCATGTGGAAGGAATGGATTCCAGCAACAGGCTCATCACCTGCTATTTCGGAAGTGAAATTAGCCATCGAAGACTCTTATAAGCGATTAATCCAACCATCCATTGAGCGTGAATTACGAAATGAGTTAACGGAAAAGGCGGAAGCTCAGGCCATTCATATTTTCTCTGAAAATCTTCGCAATCTATTATTACAGCCGCCGATGAAGGGTAAGTATGTCTTAGGAGTAGACCCCGCTTACCGAACAGGCTGTAAATTAGCTGTGGTTGATGAAACAGGTAAAATGCTTGAAGTAACGGCCATTTATCCTCATCCACCGAAACCAGATGTAGCAAAATCAAAATCAGTTGTGAAGTCGATTTTGACAAAGTATCCAATTAGTATTATTGCTATAGGTAACGGTACAGCTTCTCGAGAAACTGAGCAGTTTATTGCTGATGTACTGAATGAAGTAAATAATGATGTGGCATATGTCATTGTCAATGAAGCAGGTGCTTCGGTTTATTCTGCATCGGATGTGGCACGCGCAGAATTTCCAGATTTACAGGTAGAGCAACGAAGTGCTGTATCGATTGCGCGTCGTCTGCAAGATCCTTTATCGGAATTAGTGAAAATTGAACCGAAAGCAGTCGGTGTTGGTCAGTATCAACATGATGTTTCGCAAAAGAAATTATCAGGGTCGTTAACTTTTATAGTAGAAACAGCTGTAAATCAGGTTGGGGTAGATGTTAATACAGCCTCTGCTTCACTACTTCAATACGTGTCAGGTCTGTCAAAAACAGTTGCAGAGAATATTGTTAAAGCACGTGAAGAAAATGGTCAATTTACTACACGAACACAGCTGAAGAAAATCCCGCGACTCGGTGCTAAAACGTATGAGCAAGCAATAGGTTTTTTACGTGTGCCAGAAGCGAAAAATCCGTTTGATGGAACAGGTATTCATCCGGAAAGCTACAATTTAGCAGAGCGGATTTTAGAAGCGGCACATCTAAATAAAAAAGAAATTGGTTCTCAGAGGGCAGAAGAAGCGATTGCAACCCTTAATGTGCAAGTGCTAAGTGAAGATTTAGGAATTGGGGTTGTTACAATTCAAGACTTAGTTGATACATTAATGAAGCCAAGCCGTGATCCACGTGATGCCTTTCCCCAACCACTACTCAAAACAGATGTTTTGAAAATGGAAGATCTAAAAGTTGGTATGGAGTTGCAAGGTACAGTTAGAAATGTAGTCGATTTTGGCGCATTTGTTGATATTGGCGTAAAACAGGATGGTCTCGTTCATATATCTAAATTACAGAAGAAACGAATTAAGCATCCATTAGAAGTTGTGGCATTAGGTGATATTGTTACAGTATGGGTAGAGCAAATAGAAGTAAATAAAGGGCGCATCGCATTAACGATGCTACCACCAAAAGATCAAAATATTGAAAAGTAATAATTTTTAGCCACACTGTCTATACTACGCAGTGTGGTATTCTTGTTGTTAGAGGTGAATGTTATGAACAATGAGGAACTGCAGCAGCTTGTTAATCGAATTTCATTAGAAAGCTTTCATAAACCATTTCTGCATCAAGCTTATTTTAATGGTAGATTACGTTCAACAGGTGGACGCTATCTATTACAATCACACCATATTGAAATAAATCCTAAGGCGTTTGAAATATATGGTGTAAAGGAAATTGAAGGAATAGTTCGTCATGAGCTATGTCACTATCATTTACACTTAGAAGGGAAAGGCTATCAACATCGTGACAAAGATTTCCGAGATTTATTAAAAAAAGTGAATGCACCTCGCTTTTGTTCGACATTACAAACATCTACAACTACGAGTAAAAGACAGCGCCCTCTGTATACATATACATGTGTAAAATGTCAGCAGATTTATATAAGAAAAATTAAATTAAATGTGAAGAAATACTGCTGTGGCAAGTGCTCAGGCCTATTAAAACTGAAGGGATAAAAAAAATTAAGAAAAAGGTTGACGTTTTTATAGGATATCTCTATAATAGTAAAAGTCGACAAGATAACAACGACAAATCAACATTGATTATTCCGAAGTAGCTCAGTTGGTAGTAGCACCTGACTGTTAATCAGGTTGTCGCAGGTTCGAGTCCTGCCTTCGGAGCCACGGCCCCTTGGTCAAGCGGTTAAGACACCGCCCTTTCACGGCGGTAACACGGGTTCGAATCCCGTAGGGGTCATTTTTCAAAAAAAGTTAGTATATCGGTCCCGTGGTGTAGCGGTTAACATGCCTGCCTGTCACGCAGGAGATCGCCGGTTCGATCCCGGTCGGGACCGCCATTTATTGGGGTATAGCCAAGCGGTAAGGCAACGGATTTTGATTCCGTCATGCCCTGGTTCGAATCCAGGTACCCCAGCCATTCATTTCTTATATTTGAGCCATTAGCTCAGTTGGTAGAGCATCTGACTTTTAATCAGAGGGTCGAAGGTTCGAGTCCTTCATGGCTCATCGTTTTTAAGAAAAAGACTTGACATTTCAAATTATCATAGTATAATAAAAAAAGTTACTAATTGAATGCGGTCGTGGCGGAACGGCAGACGCGCTAGGTTGAGGGCCTAGTGGGGGCAACCCCGTGGAGGTTCAAGTCCTCTCGGCCGCACCAAGTCATTTAACTAAAATATGCGCCCGTAGCTCAATTGGATAGAGCGTCTGACTACGGATCAGAAGGTTGTGGGTTCGACTCCTGCCGGGCGCGCCATAAAAAATCTAATATCGCGGGTGTAGTTTAATGGTAAAACCTCAGCCTTCCAAGCTGATGTCGTGAGTTCGATTCTCATCACCCGCTCCAAAAATACTTTAAAAAAACATATTGACATTCATTCTTACAAGAGTTATGATATAGAAGTTGTCTCTTGAAGATGGCGATATGAATTAAATGAACCTTGAAAACTGAACAAGCAAAACGTAATCAATAAAGTTTTTAGTAGCTAACTTCGGTAAGTGAACGAAACAAAAATTTTGGACATCAAAATTGATGCCAGCAAAACAATTTGAGCTTATCAAATTTCTTTTATGGAGAGTTTGATCCTGGCTCAGGACGAACGCTGGCGGC